>CAYWKZ010000012.1:0-35357 GCA_964459115.1 uncultured Leptolinea sp.
CCGTACGTACGGTGCAACGGGAGGGAGGGCTTCAAAACCCTCTCTACCCTATTATAATGGTAAAGCTTATTTGTCTTCAAGAGCAGCAACACCGGGCAATACGATCCCTTCGAGCATTTCGAGGGAAGCGCCGCCGCCGGTGGAAATATGTGTGACCTCACCAGCCAGGCCGGATTCCTGGATGGCTGCAACGGAGTCACCACCGCCGATGATGGAAATAGATTTGCTGTCAGCAACAGCCTTCGCGACAGCGAAAGTTCCCTTGGCAAAATTCGCCATTTCGAAAACGCCCATCGGACCGTTCCAGACAACGGTAGCCGCGTCTGCAACCAGCTTGCTGTAGCATTCTACGGTCTTCGGACCGATGTCCAGAACACGCCAGCCGGCCGGAACATTACCGGCGTCGATGCATTTCACTTCAGCGCCATTATCGAAAGCGTTGGCAATGACCATATCAACAGGCAGAACCAGCTTGTCGGACCCGGCAGCAAGGATTTCCTTTGCGGTATCAATCGCTTCTTCCTGAACGAGGGAATCAGCCATGTCATAACCCTGGGCAGCAAAGAAGGTGTTGGCCATACCGCCGCCGATGAGGACTTTGTCAGCTTTGTCCAGCAGGTTTTTGATGACACCGATCTTATCGGAGATCTTGGCGCCGCCGAGAATGGCGACGAACGGGCGCTGAGGATCTTCAACAGCGGAAGAAAGGTACTGGATTTCTTTTTCGAGCAGGAAACCGGCGACACCCGGTTTGAAATGGGTCACGCCTTCTGTTGAGGAATGGGCACGGTGAGCGGTACCGAAGGCATCGTTGACATAGATGTCAGCCAGATCAGCAAGACCCTTTGCCAGTTCGAGGTCGTCTTTTTCTTCGCCTTTGTAATAGCGGGTGTTTTCGAGAACCAGAATTTCACCCGGTTTCAGGTTGGCTGCAGCTTCTTTAGCGGATTCGCCGATGCAGTCATCAGCAAAATAAACCGGATTGGAAACAAGACCCTCCAGATATTCGGCAACCGGTTTGAGAGAATACTGCGGGTTTCTTTCACCTTTCGGGCGGCCGAGATGGGAGCAGAGAATCACGGCAGCGCCATTGTCCAGCAGGTACTGGATGGTGGGCAGAGCACCGCGGATACGGGTATCATCACCGACTTTGCCATCTTTGATCGGAACGTTGAAATCAACACGGACGAGAACTTTCTTCCCGTTTACATCGATATCACGGATAGTTTTTTTGTTGAACATGCTAACTTTCTCCTATAAAATGATAAAAAAGGTGATTGCAGCGGCAAAACCGAAACAATCACCTTTTGCGTTCTAAGAAACTACAAGGCTTAGAGTGATTTTGCCATCATCAGGGCAAGATCACAAGCGCGGTTGGAATAACCCCATTCATTGTCATACCAGGAGACGATCTTCAGCAGATTGCCGCCCATAACAGAGGTGTACTGGCAGTCAACGATAGAAGAACGGGCATCGCCGCGGAAGTCGGTGGAAACAAGCGGATCCTTGAAGGTGCCGTCAGTGACGCCCAGGATACCCTTCAGTTTGCCTTCGGCAGCTTCATGGAAAATGGCGTTGACTTCTTCTTTGGTGGTTTCTTTCTTCAGTGTGCAGACGAAGTCGACGACGGAAACGGTCGGGCTCGGGACACGGAGTGAATAACCATCGAATTTCCCCTTCAGTTCCGGGATAACAAGGGCAACAGCCTTCGCAGCACCGGTGGTGGTGGGGATGATGTTCAATCCGGCAGCGCGGGATCGGCGCATTTCCTTCTTATGACCCTGATCCAGGATAACCTGGTCGTTGGTATAAGAGTGGATGGTGGTCATAAGACCGTATTCAATACCAAAAGCGTCGTTGACGATCTTCGCGGCAGGAGCCAGACAGTTGGTAGTGCAGGAGGCGTTGGAAACAATATTGTGTTTCGCGGGATCATACTGATCGTCGTTCACGCCCATAACGATGGTGATGTCTTCATTTTTCGCAGGAGCGGAGATGATGACCTTCTTGGCGCCGGCTTTGAGGTGAGCATTGGCACCGGGTTTGCCTTTGGCGGGATCGCCGAGGGCGTCAGTGAAAATACCGGTGGATTCGATGACGATTTCAACACCAAGATCGCCCCACGGAATATTGGCAGGATCTTTTTCGTTGAAGACTTTGATGTTCTTGCCGTTGACAACCAGGTCGCTGCCTTCTACATCAACGGTACCATTGAACTTACCATAAGTGGAGTCATATTTGAACAGATGGGCATTTGCCTTGGTGTCAAATAAGTCATTGATAGCGACAACTTCCAAATCATTGGCGTAATTTTCAACCAGTGACTTGAGAACCTGGCGGCCGATACGACCGAAACCATTAATACCAACTTTTGTCATTTTAATTCCTCCGTAACGGGTACTTTGACAATGTTTTACCCGTTGTTTAGTGGTTGTTCTGAAGGCGTCTTGAGAGCCTCCCAAGCCTGTATCAGAATGTTTGTGAGTTTATCCGGATCATGGCGCCAGGGATAACTCTCATTGACGAGATTTCCTTCAAATACTCTGATTCCACAGTCTTGCTTTGCTGAAATTTTACACCAGCTTATATGTTTTGGCAAACCATCACTGTAAAAATCATTACACACCATTCCGTCCAGTTCGGTTCCCGGAAGATAGCTGCGCATGATGCTGATGTGATCGTCGGAATCCATGTTGTCTGTTTCTCCGGGTTGAGAAGTCAGATTGCAGATATACAATTTTTTTGCTGAAGATGCTGCTACGGCACTTGCAATGCCGGGAACCAGCAGATTGGGCAGAATGCTGGTATAAAGACTGCCGGGGCCCATCAGCAGCAGATCCGCATTCAATATCGCGCGGATCGCCTCAGGATTGGCGCTGACATTTTCCGGTTCGATCCAGCAGTGCAGAATCCGCCCATAGGTCTCTGTGATCTGAGATTCACCTGTGACCCTGACTGTTTCCGGAACACCATCTTTTACCATCTCAATGTCCGCGGCAAGGTCAATGTCTGCCAGCGTCGATGGTGTGACTTTACCCCGGATCGCGAGGATGGAAGCCAGTTCATGAATACCCTGTTCAAAACTTCCGGTGATGTCTGCAAGCGCAGTAAGAAGCAGATTCCCCATATTGTGCTGTCCGACACCGGAAGTGCTGGAAAAGCGGTATTGCAGCACCTGTGTCATGAACTCTTCATCATCGGCAAGCGCTGTCAGGCAGGAACGGATATCACCGGGAGGAAGGATCCCCATATCCCGGCGCAAAGCTCCGGAAGATCCTCCGTTATCTGCGACCGTAACAACAGCCGTGATGTTTCGTGTAACTTTTTTCAGTCCGCGCAGTAAACTGGAAAGCCCATGTCCGCCGCCTATGGTGACGATCCTGAGCTTTTTGAATTCCCTTGTGATTTCTTTCATGTTTGCCATACATTCTCTATCTTATCATATCTATCCATCTCTCGCAGTTAATGCCATGACAAACAGGACAAAAATGACTATTGTATAGGTTGAATTTACGGGTTTACCGGAATGACAGTGGGAAAAGGCACCTGATACAAGTGTTCCTGTTTCAAGACAGTACACATTGTATCAGAGGTGTCCTTTATATTTTTGATCCTGACCAATGCCTGAATAGTAACTTCGAATTGAAAGAAATATTAAAATTTAAAAAATTCGCCCCTTGCAAAAATCCCGGATTTTGATATAATGGAATCACTATACACTACCGAAATGGAGGAATAATAATGGCAAGTGTTACTTATGATCATGTAGTAAAACGATTTGGCGATGTTGAAGTTTTGAAAGACATCAATATTCCGATCAAAGATAAGGAATTTTTGGTGTTGGTCGGTCCGTCCGGCTGCGGTAAAACCACTGCTCTCCGCTGCCTGGCCGGTTTGGAAGAAGTTACTGAAGGCGAAATCCGCATCGGTGACCGCGTCGTCAACGACGTTGCTCCGAAAGATCGTGACATTGCCATGGTGTTCCAGTCCTACGCGCTTTATCCGCACATGACCGTGTATGATAACATGGCCTTCGGTCTGAAGCTCCGCAAAACCCCGAAGGAAGAAATCGACCGCAAGGTGAAGGCAGCTGCCGAATCCCTGGGCCTCGAACGTCTTCTCCAGCGCCGCCCGCGCGAACTTTCCGGCGGTCAGCGCCAGCGTGTTGCCCTTGGCCGTGCCATCGTCCGTAATCCGCAGGTATTCCTCTTCGATGAACCGCTGTCCAACCTGGATGCGAAACTGAGAGTTCAGACCCGTTCTGAAATCTCCAAACTGCACCAGAAAGTTCAGACAACCTTCATTTACGTTACCCATGACCAGGTGGAAGCCATGACCATGGCTGATCGTATCGCTGTCATGAACAAGGGTTATGTCCAGCAGCTGGATACCCCGCAGACGCTTTATGATTATCCTGCGAACCTCTTCGTTGCCGGTTTCATCGGTTCCCCGTCCATGAACTTCTTCAATGCAAAGATCAAGAAGGAAGGCAGCAAGATCTTCATCGTCAATGATAGCCTGAAGCTTGAAGTACCGGAACAGCGCAAAGCTGCTTATGAAAACATGGATGGCAAAGATATCATCTTCGGTATCCGCCCTGAAAACATCCACAATCCGGAATACTGCCCGGCCGGCATCATCAAAGCTGAAATCAAGGCTAAGGTCGATGTCACTGAATTGATGGGTAATGAAATCTTCGTTTACGCCATCAACGGCGGAACCCAGTTTGTTGCCCGTGTTGATCCGCGCAGCCGCTACAAGGTTGGTGATGAAATCACCCTGACCATCGACATGACCAACTTCCATATCTTTGATCCATCACTTGATCAGGATAACCCGGTTGCGGTTCGCTGATAATAAACTGACTCATTTAAGGAAGGGGCTTCTGCCCCTTCTATTTTTATAAATATGTAATGGCAACTCTAAAAATACCGGACGGGGTATGAAACGGCGCCCCGGAACATGAAAAAAAATTGATGTTTTATAGGATTCTATAATATAAAATGTGATTTAGGGAGAGGATAAATGCCGAATACCATCGTAACGAATCATCCGCTGATCCAGCATAAATTGTCTATTTTACGAGATAAAAACACAAGACCGACCGAATTCCGGAAACTGGTAAGTGAACTCGGGACGCTGCTCTGTTACGAAGCAACCCGGGATCTTCCGTTGGTTTTAAAGGAAATTGAAACGCCTCTGATGAAAACGCAGGCCCGTATGCTGTCTCAAAAAGTTGCATTGATTCCGATCCTTCGGGCGGGTCTGGGGATGATCGATGGCATTTGGAACCTGATCCCCAATGCCTGCGTTTTGCACATCGGTCTTTACCGTGACGAAGACACACTGAAACCGGTTGAATACTACAACAAACTGCCGAATTACCGGACTGTGGATCACTGTCTGATCCTGGATCCCATGCTGGCCACCGGTGGCTCCGCGATCGCTGTTGCGGACATTCTGAAAAATTGGGGAGCGAAAAGCATCCGTTTTGTCGGTCTCATCGGCGCACCGGAAGGGATCGAGGCACTGCATAAAGCCCATCCGGACATTGACATCCATCTGGCCGCCATCGATGAAAAACTGAATGAACATGGCTATATTCTCCCGGGCCTCGGCGATGCCGGTGACAGGCAGTTCGGGACAGTGGACCTGATGTAAGAAAAATCTATCAAAATAATTGAGAGCCGCTGAATTGACTCAGCGGCTTTCATTACATTCAAATCAAGACTTGGCAAGATTTTATTCGCCGGAGCCCATCAGACCCTGCAGCATACCGCTGAGGTCAAAGCTACCTTCGCCGTTTTCAGAACCGCCGAGAAGCTGACCCGCGAGCCCCTGAACATCAACACCATCCAGCAGTCCGCTGAGGTCGAACTCACCGCTTTCATTGGTGAATTGCTGTTTGAGTTCCTCCAGGTTGATGTTTTCCAACAGTCCTTCAAGATTAAGCTCGCCCAGCAGAGCGCTCAGTTCAAAATCATTGCTTTCTTCCAGCGCGCCTTCAGCCTCGAGTTTAGCATACAGTTCAGCCAAAGCAGCTTCGAGTTCTGTGTCGGACATTTCAGTCTGAGCCTCAGCCTGACCTTCAGCCTGCCCTTCAGATAATGTCTCGAAAATTTCAAGGAAAGATGGACCTTTACTCAGGTTTTCTTCCGTGACATACACCATATACATTTTGGATTCATCACCTTCCATGGTCAGAAGAACGGTGTTATCTGTGTGATATTCAAGGATGATAGTCTGTTCGGGTTCATTGCCTTTTTCATCCTTAGTGGTTTCTTTGACGAGGATCTTGCCATCGGTGAGGGTATAGGGAACTTTCTCTTCCGGTTCTTCGCCTTCAAGGATAATGTCCAGGGAGTCTTCGCGGATCACAAGTTTCCCGCTCATGCCGATCAGGGAAGCAGGCATGATATCTTTGTCAAGAATAATAGTGTTCAGGAACCATTCGCCGGTGAAATCTTCGACAGTGGCATCAGCTTTTATTTCAGCAGTGCCAAGAACCGGCTTGAACTCACGAACGTAATAAACAGATATATCTTCCTGACCGAAAACCAGGCTGCCATCTTCATTAATGGTCATGGCATAATCCTTGGGCTGACCGTTTTCGTCCTTGTCAACGTTATAGGCAACGCCGTCTTTCATATACCAGGAACTGGTCTGGGGCTCCTCACCTTCACTGACGCTGACAACGGTGTTATCGGCATTGAGTGTCAACGTGGAGTCTATGCCCATACCGGATAAGTCCATGCAATTTGTGCCAAAGCACATCTTCTGCATATGCCAGGTACCGAGATAAGCCGCTGCTTCTGCTTCGTCAATAGCGGGAAGTGCTTCCTGCGCGGAAACAGCAAAAACAAAAGCGAACATGGCAAGTGCCATCACAGCAAAAATCAAAGCAAACTTTTTCATTTTGTTCGGACGTATGAAAAACGCCTCCCTCCTTTTGGATATAAAAAATTTTACATCAAGGGTAAAAGTCTTTTTCTTTTGATACCCTCTCTCCACAAACGATAAACATTATACTAAAGTTTCCGAATCAAATGGATGAGGTTTTGTTAATTTTCCGTAAAAAACATGACAAACAGGTCATAGAATCATTGACCGGAGTGTTGAAAATGGTATAAATAAATTGATGATGAAAAAGAATCACTTTATTGAATTTTTGCTTTTGCCGATACTGCTCGTTCTGTCAGGTTGTGCTCAGATCCGTGAAAAGGCTGAACAACTGATGTGGGAGAAATCAGGCGTGACGGAGGATATTACTTATATTCAATATCAGCAGATGGAAGCCGCAGGTGCTCTGGATCAGAATGGGTTGTATCGATCTGCCGAGTTGGAAACCTATGAGAAACGTCAGATAAAGCCCGGAACGGTTCATGTTTCTTTTGCACGGAACGATTTTCTGCGCTTTGATTATTACCAGGACGAGGCATTTTCACAAACCCTGGAAACTACGGATTGCTGGCTGAACCCGGGAGAGGCTGTCTTTGCAGGTGAGCCGGAGCTTACAAACCCGAACAGCAAGCTTTACCGGTTTTCTGAGTTTGTCATCATGGAACTCGATGACAAAGGCTCTGTAAAAGGTTTATTGCAAAGAGTGAAAACGATTCCCGGTGAGGTTTATCGAATCCCGGATGATTTCACAGGTACTGATATTTCGATCATACCGATCGGAGAATATCTCGACCGTACTGTGAAGCTTTCCGCGGTATCTGTTGCTCCGGATGGAAGCAGAACAGCCCTTGAAAACGGCTCCTGGGAGATCAACGGAAAGCATTATGGAAATGTAAGCGTGAAACTGAATCCGATGGAATCTTATCATATCAATTATGATTATGGTCCCTATCGGGAAAAATTATATTTTTCAGGTTCAACACCGGAGTCTTACTGGGAAAATTCCCGTGAAAGTACTGTCACATTCCTGGCAGAGCCCTCTGATAATGAGTATATGGAATTTGAAGTCAGGCTGCATCCTTACAGCCGGATGACGATCACTAACGGAGTCACCTATCAGAACGTGGTAGATTCGTTTCTTGACGGAGCTGCATCGATCTTCGGCAACAAAAGTGTTATCGAAACCCGGAACATTATCACGCTGATTCAGGTCAACGGGCTGACCAAAGGGAACAATTTCAGCGATACGGAAGTTGACATTCCGGAACTGAGAGCAGGAGATGAGGTTCTGATCCGTGTTCCGGCTGAGCTGAAACTGATCTCGGAGGATTTGAAAGATCTGACATCGTCTGAAAGCGATGCCGGAAGAGACTATCGATTCCTTATCCCTGATTCAGAGACAATGCATTATCATTTGTCTGTCACACAGCGGAACAGCAACCGGGATGGTGTATTCCATGAAACCATTCTTGACAACGCTGAATTTGAAGTGATCAGTTCAACCGGGATCCGTTATACGGAAGGCAGTGAGCTCCCTGCCGAAAATGAAAAAGTGACTGTAAAAATCACACCGAATAAAGATTATTGCGTATACGGAAAAAATGTGAAAGATAACATTTATCAGGATGAAATGAAATATTCAGAACTGGCCGCCCATATAAGTGAGATCATTGAATCGCATCCGGTAAAACCCGGGATCATGGTCACGATGGATACGGATGACGAATTCGGCGAGTGTGTGTTCTGGACAGGCACGCAGCGTCTCAGCGGAACCGTTATGCTGCGAGAGGGACAGGACTTCCAATTTGATTACCTGCTCGATCCGGAAGCCGGTTATGAAATATATCTGACGCCGGAAGAACGGATGATGGGCATCGAAGTCTGGAGCCCCTATGCCTCCTCAAGATCATTAGATGTGACGGAATCTCTTCAGGGGAAAACGCTGCGCTGCCGGGATTTTGTCACGATACAGGAAGGAGTGAAATCATATGCTGAGGATACTTACTAAACCGCCGGTCTTGCTCTTTTTAGCGCTGATCCTTGCCGTTGCTTCAGGTTTTTACCTTTATCATTCCGGAAAGATAGGGGAAAACCTCGGGACGGGAGCCGGCAAAATGACAGGATTGGCAGTCGGCTCCTTTAATGGTGTTACAAACGGATTGGAAAAAGGTGCGGAAGCCGGAAAAGAATCAGGTCTGAATGCGGAAGACCTGACCATGGAGATTTCCCGAACGGTCAAAAACGTTGGCAACCTGGAAGTTTTGGTGGCAAACGTTGAAATTCCTGATTATCACGAAGTCGGGAAAAAATATGCCGCTTTGTATTTATTCCGCGGAAGCGCCGTTTTTTCTGTGGACCTGATGCTCTCTTCCGTCAGTAAAACCACTGATGGAGAAGTGATCATCGTGCTGCCCGAACCGACGGCCGTTGTCAACATCAACGATTCCGAAACGGAACTGCTCGCAGAGTATCAGCGGAAATTTTTCAACGGCAGTGCTGATGACGGATTCCAGGCTTATCTGAACTCTCTCCGCCTGGTTGATTCAATTTCCCTGGAAAAGGTGTCGAATTATCCCGTCCTGATGGACATGGCAAAAGAAAGCGCCAAAAAACAGGTGAATATGCTTGCCGGGAATGTTTGTGTGAATTGCCGGAAGATCACGGTCCTGTTCCGGACGGAACCCTGAAAGGATGCTTGAGATGAGTGACAGTAATGAAATAAAAGTGTCTGATCGCGCTTCCATCAGCCGGACAAATAAGATATGCCTGATCTGCGCGCTGATCCTTGTTGCAATCGCAGCGGCAGCATGTTTTTTTGCTTTTGTAAACGGATCCCGAGCAGTGAAACAAGCTTTTGACCGGGAACGTGCAGCCGCGGAAGAATCGGTCTATCACAGCTTCTATGAACAGGGCTTCAAAGCAGGTGAAGAAGAGTATCATGTAAAGAATCGTGCCGTTATCACCCTGGGCAACCTGCGGGAAACAGCCAACCTGGAAGTGTTGAGTGTCAGCGATGTGGCTTTCATGATCGAAAACCCAAACAGTGGGAACAATAACATTCAGTCCTGGATACAGGTACCCGGTACCGGAGTTTATACCGTGGACCTGGCAGCGGGAGAATTCCTCGTGGATGATGAACGCTCCATGGTGTTTGTCCGCGTTCCGAAACCGGAGCTGCTGCCGATGAATATCAGCATCGATCATGCCAACATTGAGATTCTGCGGTTTGAATCAAATGTCTGGCAGAGCTCCGTGAAAGACGGAGAACAGCTGGCAGGGAAGCAGCTGAATGAAGCACGGACCCGGATACAGGAAGATATCAGCTCGAATTTACAATATTATGAATTTGCTGAAAAATCAGCCCGGTCTCTGCTCGAAAACCTGATCAGGGCTGTGAACAGTGAAATTCCTGATTTAAAGGTTGAAATAGAGTTCTTTTGATATAATATTTAAAAATTTTATATACTTCAGGGCGGGGGTATGGGGGCGGCAGCCCCCGAAAATCTCCTCTGGGCAGAAATTACTTGACTTCTTAGAGGTTAATTTAAAATTAGGCTTCACAAGTATTTCGAGGATTATCTTATGCGATTATTGACCTGTCAGTTCACAGATCCGGGCGGAAGATCTCCAAATGAGGATTCAGTCGGTTACTTCACCTCAGAGGGTTTTTCCGCATGGATCGCTGCGGACGGACTGGGAGGTCACACACAAGGGGAAATTGCTTCAGCAGAAGCGGTTCGTTCCCTGGAAACGGTCCTGAACGGCTGCAAAAAAATGAACGCTGCATTTGTCGAAAATGCGCTCAGCCAGATGAATGCTGACGTTTGGAAGCTGAAGGGACCGCTGACGACTGCGGTATGCGCGTTTTCCGACGGGAAAAAGCTCTGGTACGCAAACAACGGGGATTCGCGCTTTTTGTTCATCCGCTCCAGGAAAGTGATCCATCACACGAATGATCACAGTCTTGCCTACGTATCCTATTCGAGCGGCCGCATCAGTTATGATGAAATTCCTTCTCATCCGGCGCAAAACCGTCTGTTCCATTCACTGGGGAATGAAGAAGATTTTGCCGGAGAGTTTTATCCTTCTCTGGATCTTCAGCCCGGTGATGCATTTCTTCTCTGCACCGACGGTTTCTGGGAACTGATCAATAATGAAGAAATCATCCGCACGCTGAACATTTCTCCTACACCGCAGGAATGGCTCTCCATGATGCTGGATATCATTCAGTCGAGGCTGAAAAAAACTTCCGACAATTATTCAGCAGTCTGTGTCATGGTCAAAGAAGATTGAGCAAATTCCGGATCCTGTAAAAACCAGATAAAATAATCTGACAAACGTTCTTTCCAGTAAGCCCGGTTATGTTCGCCGGGCTGAATGTTATATTCATACGGATAACCGATGAACGTCAGCTGAGCAGCGGCTTTGCTGCCTTCGTGACGATAGCTGTCTTCACTTCCGGTATCCATTCGTATCCGAAGAATATTTTCAGGCTTGTGTTTTTCAGCAAGGTAAAATAAGCTCTGATCGTCCGTAAAGGTTCCGGGCATGCTCATCAGCCCCAATGAGCCGAACACTTCGGGATGTTCGAAGGCCATTTTTTCAGCCCACAGGGCTCCCCGGGAAAGTCCTCCGATTGAACGGCAGCGGCGTTCATTACAGGTGTTGTAATGCTCATCGATCCAGGGAATGAGCCGGTTGAGGACTGCTCCGTCAAATTCGGAAAGCGAAAGACTGAGCAGGTTGAGATCCTCCTGCGGAACGACAGTGTAAAACAAAGAAATATCGTTTTGATTCAGCGTATCACGGATCACGCTGTCCAGCCGCATCTCCTGCCAAACCTCGATTCCCATATCCTGACCGTGAAGCAGGTAGATCACCGGATATCCGCCGATGATCCGTTCATCCATACAGGGTGGAACATAGACATCAAATCGGAATTCACCGTGAACTTCTTCCAGGGTCATGGCATGGTGTTCGACAGTGACTTCCTGTACAGTACAGCTTTGACCGGAAACGGCCGGGATACAGCCCAACAAGAGAAGCGTAAGGCAGACAAGAAAAATATAAAATCGCATGCTTTCATTTTAAAACATTTTTAATGATGTTACAATAAAATCAACAGATTGTTCTTAATGGGAGATCCCCAAAAAAGTCACCCGGAGGTATTTATGGGAAATTGGACGCGTGCCAGATATCAGGTCAACTTGCCGCTCTATAAAGGCAAAGAAAAAGTTACGGCAGGAAAGGAACATTTAGAGCTGGCCCACAGGGCTGCCCGTGAAGGCATGGTTTTGCTGAAAAATGAAAATCATGCCCTTCCGCTCAAAGCTGATACGAAAATCGCCCTGTTTGGCAAGGGAACCTTTGATTATGTCAAAGGGGGCGGCGGCAGCGGTGATGTCACCTGTGAGTTCAGCATTAATTTATACGACGGACTGAAACGGCAGGAAAAAGCGCCGGAGATATTTGAGCCCTTATGTGATTTCTACCGTGCCAACGTGGAAAAACAGATGTCAGAAGGAGCATCTGCCGGACTGACAGTAGAACCGGCTATCCCGCAGGATCTGCTGAAACAGGCAGCTGCGTTCACGGATACAGCCATCATCTCTATCAGCCGTTTTTCGGGTGAAGCCTGGGACCGGAAAAGTGTAACCTATTCCAATCAGGAAGTGTTTGAAAAAGAAATTTCGCAGCTGGCAGCTAAGCTCTTCCCAGACAGCGATTTTTATCTCACCGAAGCTGAAAAGACCATGGTGAACGAAGTCTGTGAGAACTTCAGCCGCGTGATCGTGGTGCTGAACATCGGCGGACTGATGGATGCCAAGTGGTTTGCCTCCAATGACCGCATCAGCGGCGTCCTGTTGGCCTGGCAGGGCGGTATGATGGGAGGATTGGCTGCCGCTGATCTGCTGATGGGCATGGCTTCCCCCTGTGGAAAACTGCCGGATACCATCGCCTGTGATCTGGATGACTATCCCTCTACAGCCGGCTTTCATGAATCACCGGAATATGTGAATTACACGGAAGACATCTATGTAGGGTATCGCTATTTTGAAACCATCCCCGGCATGGAAGAAAAAGTGGTCTATCCCTTCGGATATGGCCTTTCCTACACGGATTTTGAAATAGTACCGCTGAGCGCGGAAGAAAACGGTGAAAAGATTTCCGTTAAAGTTCGTGTAGATAATACAGGCGCCATTACTGGAAAAGAAGTTGTTCAGCTTTATTACGGCGCACCAAAAGGGAAACTCGGAAAACCGGAACGTGAGCTGGCCGCGTTCGTAAAGACAAAAGAGCTGGCTCCGGGTGAAGGGCAGGAATTATCGCTGGAATTTTCAGCTGCGAACATGGCATCCTATGATGACCTCGGGAAGGTTCAGAAATCAGCTTATGTGCTGGAAAAAGGCGAATACCGATTGTTCCTTGGCGAGAATGTCCGCGATGCGAAACAGCTGAATTTCGTGTATGTGTCCCGTGAGAATAAAATCGTCTCACAGCTCCTTTCCCGCCTGGCCCCTCCGCAGCTGGAAAAACGGATGCTTTCAGATGGAACTTATGAATCCCTGCCTGCAGGAACACCTGTAGATAGGTCTGACAACGGCCTGGGGAATGATGGTTTCCGTCCTGATCTTCCCATGACCCCGCAGGTGCGTTTCGTGGACCACATGACTTTCTTTGACAGATCCTCTTATGTCCAGCTGGATGATGTCGCTGACGGGAAGGTGTCATTGGATGATTTCATGGCTTTGCTCAGTGTGGACCAAAAGATCCACCTGCTGTGCGGCCAGCCAAACATTGGGGTCGCCAACACCTTCGGGTTCGGGAACCTGCCGGAATTTGACGTTCCCTCTGTCATGACGGCTGACGGTCCGGCCGGACTGCGCATCCGTCCCGAAGTCGGTGTGAACACGACCGCCTTCCCGATCGCCACGCTGCTGGCCTCCACCTGGGACCCGGAACTGGTGGAAGAAGTCGGTTTTGCTGCCGGTGAAGAAGTGAAGGAAAACAATATCTCCATCTGGCTCACTCCTGCTGTGAACATTCACCGCAGCCCGCTGTGCGGACGGAATTTTGAATACTACTCAGAGGACCCGACGCTCGCCGGCCTGCTTTCCGGCGCCATGATCAAAGGAATTCAGCGGAACGGGGTCGCGGCCACGATCAAGCATTTCTGCTGCAACAACAAGGAGACCAACCGCCGCTGGAGTGATTCACGTGTTTCCGAGCGCGCGCTGCGGGAAATTTATCTGAAGGTCTTTGAAATCGCCTTCAAAACCGGGCACTTCTGGGCGCTGATGTCCTCCTATAACATTGTCAACAGCCGCCGCTGCTCCGAAAGTCAGGAATTGCTCACGGGGATCCTGCGGGACGAATGGGGTTATGACGGTGTCGTGATGACCGACTGGTGGAACGGCGGAGAACAGTATAAGGAGGTCATTGCCGGGAATGACGTCAAGATGGGCTGCGGCTATCCGGACAGGGTCAAGCTGGCGTTTGACAAGGGCCTTGTCTGCGAAGAAGAGATCACGACTTCCGCAAAGCGCGTATTGGAACTGATCCTCAAGGTAAAATAAGAAATAAGAAATAAGAAAAAAATGAACCGCACAGGTATTCTTCTCTGCACGGTTCATTTTTTTTATTTTCTGTTTGGGAATTTAGCAAAAATCATGAGGCAACTGATACAGGTGCACCAATTCCGGTACACACTATATCAAAGGTGCCTGTTTCTCTTTTGCATAGTAAACTTATTTCTTATTTCTTATTTCTGATTTCTTATTTGTAAAAACGGGTTATAAAACCGGCTGCCGCCGCGGAAGGTGAAATAAAGCGCTGCCGCACCCGCAAGTAGCGTCACCGCAATGACGATATAGTCCGCCCGGCTGAAAGGCCGTTCGGAATACCAGGTACGCTTTTTATTTTTCCCGAACCCGCGCAGGTCCATGGCATTGGAAACCAGATCAATATGGTCCAGGCTGGAAAAAATCAGCGGTACCGCGATTCCTGCCAAACCGGAGATCCTCTTTTTCAGCGGCGCTTTCCTTGAAAGGTCAACTCCCCGGGCCTGCTGCGCCTGCGAGATCTCAACATAATCGCTCTGCACATCTGTGAGGTATCGAAGGGTGATGGATACCGCATAAGAGATCTTATACGGTACACCGATCCTGTTTAAAGAGGAAGCAAACTCACTGGGGTCGGTAGTAACGATAAACAGCAAAGCGATCGGTACCACCGTGAAATATTTCAGCATTACGTTGAACAGGTAAAACAGCTGCTCCTGTGTCACTGTATAACGGCTTGAAAACCGGAAGATCTCGTGCCGGCTACCGTAAATTTTCACACCTTCTTCCGGAGAGAAAATATAAATCGCGATCGTGTTCAGCGTCAGGAAGACCAGGATCGTGATAAGGACAAAACGAACCTCACTGACTTTGATTTTCGCCAGCCGAAACACAATGATACCGAACACCATCGCGCCCAACAGCACAAAGGTGTTATAAGAGAGCATGCAGACAATGGTCCAAACCAGGAAGACGATCAATTTCGTTGCACCACACAGCCGATGGACCGGGGTCTCCCGCGGGATATAAGAGAGAATCTTTGTTGAAGCGGACATCAGCTGCGCAGCTCCTTCTCATGGGAGATGAAATTCTCAATGAAAAGCAGCGGATCATCCAGTCCCGCTTTTTGTGCAAGTGTGAACAGACTGGTCTCCTTCAGGTTAGCCCGCTCTATCACGTCCGGGGCGCTCAGAACTCGTGCCGCACTGTCATCACAGATCAGTTTCCCGTCTGCCAGGACGATGGAACGCTGGGCATACTCCAGCATCAGGTGCATGTCATGTGTAACCATCAAGATCGTGATGCCCTGCTGCTGTAGTTGCTGCAGAAAGGTCATGATCTCTGTGTAATGGCGAAAGTCCTGACCGGCAGTCGGTTCATCCAGCAGCAACAGATCCGGCTCCATCACCAGGATCGAAGCGATCGTGACACGTTTTTTCTGTCCATAGGAAAGAGCGGAGATCGGCCAGTTGCGGAAAGGATAAAGTCCGCAGGTCTTGAGCACTTCGTCTACACGTACATCGATCTCATCCTGTGTGACGCCGCGCAGATATAGACCATAACCGACTTCATCCCGGATCATCGCTTTGCAGATCATCTGGTTCGGGTTCTGCATCACATAACCGACCGTGTGCGCACGCTCATAGATCGATTGACCGGATGCATCGGCCCCGTTGAGGCTGATATGGCCGGAAGACGGCTGAATGAATCCGCAAATCAGCTTGCACAGTGTGCTCTTTCCGGCACCGTTTTTTCCGGCGATCGCGGACATTTCCCCGCGCCGAATACTGAAGCTGATATTATCCAGGACCTTTGGGCCTTCTTCGTCATAGGAAAAACTAACGTTTTGGAAAGAAAGAATCTCAGACCCCAGCTGCGGCTGAGGGGCAGGGATGATCTGCTGCTGCCAGTCCTCCAACGTGTCATGGAATCGGCTGACCTCCATAGTGTTCAGGCTTTCCGGGTGCATTTCCGGCGTGATCCTGATTCCTGCATAGGAAAAGGCTGTAACGTAAAGCGGCTCCCGGATGCCTGACCGGCGCAGGATGCCGGAAGTGAGGATGTTGTCCGGTGTGTCATCACAGATGATCCTGCCTTCTTCCATCAGGATGATGCGGTCCATCTTTCGCCACAGAACATCTTCCAGCCGATGTTCGATCACAATGATCGTGGCGCCGGTCTGCTCTCTTGTTTCATCAATCAGTTCAATGGCGCTCTTGCCTGTGGCAGGGTCCAGATTGGCCAGCGGTTCGTCAAACAGCAGAATGTCCACATCATCGACCATCACTCCCGCCAAAGCGACACGCTGTTTCTGCCCGCCGGAAAGCTCCTGCGGGTGTGATTTGAGAAAAGGATCCATCCCAACCGTTTGTGCGGTTTTCAGCACCTTCTGTTTCATCTCAGAAACTTCGGTCATGTCATTCTCAAGAGCAAAAGCAATGTCCTCGCCCACGGTCAAACCGACAAACTGACCATCCGAATCCTGCAGGACGGTCCCGACGTGGCGGGACAGTGCAAAGATATCCATATTCGCCGTATCCTGCCCGTTCACAAACAGTTTTCCGGTGATGGCGCCTTTGTAATAATGCGGGATCAGTCCGTTGATGCAGTGACCAACCGTGCTCTTTCCACTGCCGGAAGGACCAGCGATCATGACTTTTTCACCCTTTTTGATGGTCAGGGTAATATCATAAAGCGTCGGTGCGGATTGGGCCCGGTATTGAAAAGTGAAATTTCTGAATTCAACTGCCGCCGTGTTTTCCATGATCATAAAGCAAGAGACGCCGAAACCCCGGCGTCTCAGTGTTTTATTATTTTATACAGGTATCCAGATAACTTCCAGGATTCAGACTCAATGCGGCCACATTATTTTGCGAATAGTGTTCAATTAGCACTGACATCTGATACCTGACACCTGACACCTAAAACCTAACACCTATTGTCTATTCCTTGCTGAGACTGCCGGCAGATGTGCGGGTCTTCGCGTAAAGCGTCAGGAAGACGGAACCTAAAATCGCCACCGTGATCAGGTTCGCAGCACCCGCGGTGAGCCCCTGAAGGAAGACCTTGTCAGCGGGTTCCTTGTAAATCAGGATATCAAGGACAGGAGCCAGAATGCCCCAGCCGATGATGTTTGCCGCGATCTGGTAAAGGTTGAAGAAGAGCAGATCTTTGCTGCTGAATTCCCCGTCTTCCACACTGACTTTTTTCTGGCACATGCCAACCGCACATCCGACAAACGCAGAGACGACTACCCAACTCCACCAGACGCTGCCATACATGGTGGCATCTGTCAGCGTGTGACCGATAAACCCGATGAGCGCACCGGCAAGCGGGCCGAAAACGGTGGACATGAAGGCCAGAAACGCGTAGGCTGTGTTGATGGATGTGTTGGGAATACCGCTTGGGATCGATACAAAGCGGTTCAGTACATAAAAGACTGCTGAGCCGATACCGATTGCGACGATCGTTCTTGTTGTGATTTTCATGGTCTATCCTTTTTTTATGGGTACGTTCTTATGATTTTGACCCGTACCCATGCAGCTTTTTATCTTATTTGTTCTTCATCTGCAGGAATTCATCCGCAGCCGGTCCGAAGACCTTGTGCAGCAGCAGATCCTTGTGACTCTTGATGAAGGGCTCATCCACCGGGTCTTCCATGCCGGGCATCAGGTAGGAAGCAGGGCGGTATTTCTTGACTTCCGCGTCTTCACCGCAGACCTGGTGCAGCACTTCCTGGTTAACCGGTGCAGGAGTCTTCCCGAATTCGCCCAACAGGATCATCTTGAATTCATTGGAAACGAATGCATAGCGGGAGCCGGTCATCACGTTGAAGGCGGCCTGCGTTCCGACGATCTGGCTGGTGGGGGTGACAAGCGGAACATACCCTACATCCGCACGGACGGAGGGGATCTCCGCCATCACATCATCCAGTTTTTCAGCAGGAACGCCCATGCCGGCCAGCTGTTTCTGCAGGTTGGAGAGCATACCGCCCGGGATCTGGCTTTCGAAGATGCGGTCATCGTAACCCGGATAGTCCAGATCGGACATGACCTCACGGCTCACGGCGATGGCGGTGGTCAGGTCATTCTTTTCAATAGCGTTGACCATCTTCGCGACTTTCGCCCGCGGGACATCTTCAAAGCGGACGGGCTTGCGGCGGAATTTGCCGAAGGACGGGATGGAGTCTTTCAGTTCTTCGAAGATCACACGCAGTTTATCCTGAGCCTTGGAGATAGCTTCTTTATCAAGACCATGTTCATAGCCCATTTCTTCCGCGACGATGGCCATCACTTCGATCGGTGAGTGAGAAGGACCGCCGGCAAATGGAGAGATCGCGGTATCAATCGCGTCAATGCCGTATTTAATGGCCAGAGCACCATTGACCAGGGAAACACCCGTAGTGGAGTGAGTGTGCAGCACGATCGGGACATTCAGTTCTTTCTTCAGCGCCGGGAAGAGGACTTCGGCAACTTCCGGATGGAGCAAACCGGCCATATCTTTGATGGCGATGCGGTCAACGCCTTCCGCTTCAAGGGCTTTCGCATAGTTAATGAAATATTCGGTGGTGTGGACCGGGCTGGTGGTGTAGGAGATAGCAGCTTCCACTTTACCGCCGTAGGCTTTGGTCGCAAGGATCGCCATACGAAGGTTGCGGATGTCGTTGAGCGCGTCAAAGATACGCATGTTGACGGAGCCGCTTTCAATGCTCTGACGGATGAAGGCAATCAGGACATCATCCGGATAAGGGTTATAAGCGAAAAGGTTCTGACCGCGCAGCAGGGACTGGATTTTTTCACCGCCGCCCAGGCAATCGCGGAATTTTTCAAGGCGTTCCCAGGGATCATCCCGGGTGAAGCGGATAGCGGAGTCCAGTGTGGCGCCGCCCCACAGTTCAAAAATGTTGTAACCGGCATCCTTGATGATGGGCAGGACGCGCATGCACTGTTCGGTCGTCATGCGGGTAGCAGCACAGCTCTGGTGACCGTCACGAAGCGTTAAATCATTGAAATTTACTTTTTTAGCCATTTTATCTCCTTGATTGGCTCACTGTTCAATTGTTTGATGATTTTGGGAGGATTTTAAAAGTCCAGAATTATCTCTGAATAAAAAGATCCCAAAATATTTGAAAAGGTATGTAAAAACACCACCCAACAGCGCATTTTTACACTATTAATATCATACCCGATAATCCCTGTTTTGCGTGATAAAACCTCCAAATTGTGAGGTGTGATAACGAGAAAAAATCGGTTCGAAGGAGATATTACAAAAGCTCAGAACACTCCCCAGTCAAGATCGAAACCTTCTTCCATCATGCTCTGGTCCCAAAGGTCCATGCGCAGGTCGATCACCACAGGCGTGCCGAGGGCGGACTCCGCATGGGTGCGGACATCTTCGACCATTGTCGGGGCGTAGGGACAGAAGGGCGTGGTCAGGATCATCGTGATCAGGTAACGGCCTTCCTGTGCCTGTACGTTGCGGATCAGGCCCAGTTCGATGACACTGTAACCGAGTTCCGGGTCCCGGACTTCCCGCAGTGCATCGCGCAGCAGTGCTGCTTTTTCAGGTTCGGCGGGTTCAAATTCCCATACCGCCGGATTTTTCTTTTCTTCTTCAGACATAAAACTCTCCTGTGAATAATTTGAAACTGGCTCTATATGACTTAGCACTGGATCCCAGTATCAGCCACCTTTGGTAAATTATAAATTATTAGGAAAGAAATTAGTGTAACAATGTTTGACATAATGTTTTGAATCATGAAAAAAAGAATAAACGATAAAAACACTTGAAAATATGATAAAAAACCTTTTTAACATATTTTCAAGTGCGAGCTTTTTCTTTAATGTACGGAGTATTTATATTTCAGCAAATATTGAAGACACTGCGTACAGAAACTGTTTCGGGTGTTCCCCGCAAAATTCTGATTCTGCGTTCTCCCGCGTTCATGTCGAAGAAATTATCCTCAAGCAGCACATCCGCGCCGCATTGGATCTCAACAGAACGGGCATAAGCTTCGGCAGTGACGATGATCTCATCCCCTTCGATCCGTGCTTTGAGTGACGGATCCGTAAATTCGAAGTGCTTGGGTGCACAGAAGAGTACGCTGCCGCTTCCGACCGGTTTGCCGCTGCTGTCTGTGAGTTCATAGCTGAAATAGCAATCATTGAAACCGTATTTTGAAAAATCACGGGCATCCTCAAGCCATACGGCGGACAAGGGCGGCACCGAGACCTCAAAACTTCCGGATTCGATGACAGAGGCATCCGGACGGCGCAGGCTCCAGTGGGCGGTACCATTAAAGATATCCGGCGTCTCATTGGAGATGTTCAGCCGTGCACTCATTTTATCTGGGAGGTGTTCCGCGTTGACATTTGTGTTTTGCGAAATGATCCCTTCTTCTTCACAGGAAATCAGCACCGGTGCAAAGAAGCGTTTTTCATAGTAATGCAGCGCTTTCCATCGTCCGAAATAGTCGATGCTTGACCAGCTGATTCCCGGCCAGATATCATTCAGCTGCCAGACGATCGCGCCCATGCAGCGGCCCCGATGGCGGCGCCAGTGTTCAACACCATACTGCATGGCCTGTGCCTGCAGCAGTTGTGAGGCATAGACAAAGCTGTCAAAGGAAGTCGGATAAAGATAGGTTTGCGAGAGATATTCCGCGATACGTCCGTTGGCAGATGCGTTGCGCTGATGCTTTTCCATGACATAGGAGAAAGGATTCCGGTCTTCCGGTTCGGTAAAGCTTTCAATGGTCGCCATCGCGGGAAATGACTGGAAGCCAAACTCGGATACGTAACGGAAAAGATAATTCCGATAATCTGTGAAAGGCTTCAGACCGTGCCAGACAGCCCAGTAATGCACATCGCCGCGGTTGGGATCATTCGGGATATCAAAACTGCCGCCGCTGGAGGGACTGGACGGCCAGTAGAATGCATCCGGATCTTCCTGTTTCAGAATTTTCGGGAAAATGTATTCGTACATCTTGATGTAATCGGCAGACTGTCTTTTCTCCGTCACCCAGGTTTCCTGCTTTACGAAGTCTTCCATTTCATTGTTCCCGCACCACAGCGCGAGAGAAGGATGGTGACGCAACCGGCGGATATTGTCAACTGCCTCTGCACGAATGCTCTGCTCAAATTCATCACTCAGTTCATAAACCGCACAGGCGAACATGAAATCCTGCCAGACCAGCAGTCCCAGTTCGTCACAGATGTCGTAAAACCAGTCATCCGGGTAGCAGCCGCCTCCCCAGACGCGGATCGTGTTCATGTTGGCAAGCCGGGCATCTTCCAGCAAACGCCGGGTCCGTTCGGCGGTGCGGCGGGCGAAGAGGTTATCTTCCGGAATGTAGTCCGCTCCCATCGCGAATACTTTCACACCGTTGACAACGTGGCAGAAGGTTTCCCCTTTCCCGTCCGGATCCTTGTCCCGGCAAACTGAAATCGTCCGCATACCAATACATCCTGACCAGTGATCCGAGAGTGTATCACCGTGAATCAGTTCGACATTGACCTCATAAAGCGGCTGTTTCCCAAATCCGGCCGGCCACCATAATTGAGGATCTTCGATGACGAGTTCACAGGCAGTTCCGCTTGCTGTATAAATAGCGCCGTCCGGGCCTGTGATTTTTACATTAATGTTCGTGTCCGTGTTTATTTTTCCCTCAATGAAGGTTTTGACACACACGCTTACTTTGCCGGGCTCATGACGCTGACGGATAAGGACATCTCTGATGCGGGCCTGATCCCAGGCGATCAGTTCAATGTCCCGCCATATGCCGCAGTCCGGGAGCCGTGGACCCCAGTCCCAGCCAAACATGCAGTGCGCTTTCCGCAGATATGGAAATCCTTCCATTGCATCCGAGGAGCCTTCCAACCGATGGGCTGCATAAGCTTCCCGGATATATTTTGTCGGGGAAGAAAAACTTACGGAAAGTTCGTTTTCTCCGGCTTTCAGGAAAGGCTTGACATCAAAAAGCCAGGTGCGGTGCATATTATCGGTGTGACCGATCAGGTTCCTATTGAGGCACACAGCCGTCAGGGTATCCAGCCCCCGGCAGCGCAGGAAGATATGTTCTTTCGTTAGGAAATCGTTCGGCACCGAAAAGATCTTCGTATAGGTAAATTCGTGTTCCATCAGCGGGAGAACTTTCATCTCGTTATCGCCCCAAAATGGGTCAGGAATTATCCCTGCATTCAGCAAGTCGCTGTAAACACTGCCGGGAATAGCTGCCTCGAGCGGCGAGTTCAGCCAGTCTGAGCTTAATTGCCATTTGCCGTTTAATGAAAATATTTCCATATGTTTCAACCTCCGTATGATCCTTATCGGTACTAAATCAGTATTCAGCTGCGTATCATGAGTGCAATCCTGATGTGCTTCGTTCTGAACAGTTATTATTCAACATGAGAACCAATCAATGCTGTTTTTATTATACAGGCGTTTGAAAAATGCGGCAAATTGCTGTTGACCTTATCCATAACGCAGCGCTTCAGAACGGAACAGAGGCTGCTGCCGGGCGCTGTGCATTGTCGCTGAATCAGAGGAGATTCCCGACTATTATGTGATATATGGGATATTTGTCACTGATTTTTATGCAGATTTTCTTACAAAATCAGCGTTGACATAATTATATTAGATAATTATAATTTAAAAGTCTGACATGAGTTATTTACATTAATTCTATAAGATTGTAATTGTTATTTTGTGTTTATCTGCGTTTTGTATGGACGCAGACTTATTTTAGAAAGGAGTTTATCTCAATGAAAAAATATTTATCTCTGTTTCTGGCTCTGGTGATGGCTCTGAGTTTCGCCGCCATGGTCAGCGCTGAAGAAGTACATGACCTTCCTCGTGAAGAGACCCTGTACTTCGGCGGTCAGCAATGGGGCCCATCAATGGTTGGAACCCGCTGAGCCCGAACATGAACAATGCCATGAACAACGCAGCGGATGCCCGCGGCAGCCGCACTGTGATGTTCGAAACGCTGTACATGTTCAACATCCTTGACGGCGAGCTCTATCCGCTGCTCGCGGATGGCGATTATGAATGGAATGATGATCTGACCGAAATGACCGTTCAAATCAATGAAGCAGCCAAATGGAACGACGGTACCCCTGTTACCGCTGAAGACGTTGCTGCTACCTGGGATGCCGGCATCGCGACGAAGAACAGCACATACAATGGTTTCAACAGCTATATCGAATCTGTTGAAGCTGTTGACGGCGCAGTCGTCATCAAGGCGAAACTGACCGATGACGGCCAGCCTGTCAACCCGCTGCAGGTTCTCAATTTCCTGAGCGGTACTTATATCTGCCAGAAAGCCTGGATCGACAAGATCACTGCTGAACATAACGGTGATGCCGACGCGATCCTGAGCGATCCTGCTGAAGATGTTCCGTTCTCCGGTCCTTATGGCCCGTATTTCGCCAACAACCAGATCGTAGCCTTCATCCGCAACGATGCTTACTGGGGACAGGATGACTCCATGTGGGGCACACTGCCGGCGCCGAAATATATTGCTCACGGTATTTATCAGGACAATGATGCGACCCTGATCGCCTTCAAGGATGGTCAGATCGATGTGAACCAGCAGTTCATTGCTAACGTTCAGAACCTGTGGGAACAGGATGGTCTGCCGATTGCCACTTTCATGGACGAAGCGCCTTACGGTATCTGCGTGACCATGCCTACCGCCTGGTATAACCTGGAAATCCCTGTGCTGCAGGTTCCTGAAGTCCGCAAAGCTATCGCGATTGCCGTTGACTATGATCAGATCATTGAAAACGCCATGACCAATCAGAGTCCTTCCTTCTATGACGTTCCGCGTTCCGTGATGAACCCGACCGATGGCGAACAGGCACTGTTCGATCATGATGCCGTTGAAGATCTCCAGTGGGCTGGCAAGGATATTGAAGGCGCAAAGGCGCTGTTGGATGCTGCCGGCATCGTTGACAGCGACGGAGACGGCTGGCGCGAATATAACGGCGAAAAGATCTCCCTGAATGCCGTTTGCCCGGATGGCTGGACTGACTGGCAGGCCTCCATGCAGATCGTCGCCGCTGCCGGTAAGGAAATCGGCATTGATATCAACCCGGAATATCCTACCTGGGATATTTACCAGACTGTCTTCACCAAAGCTTCTCAGACAGAATATGACATCTTCATGTGGAGCCCTCCGGGAGCTCAGCCCGCTTCCCCGTGGGGTCGTGTCCGCGCTTTGATGAGCTCCGAATTCATCGGCGCTGAAAACAACTGGAGCGGTAACTACGGTCATTACAGCAATCCGCGCATCGATGAAATCATTGCTGCGATCCCGGTAACAACCGATGTGGATGAACTGATCGCTCTGTATACAGAAGCTACCGAAATCTATCTGACTGATGTTCCGAACTTCAGCCTGATGTATCGCCCGGAAACCTTCCACGCTGTCAATGAAAGCGTTTGGACCGGCTATCCGGAATATGATGACGGCGACAATATCCCGCCGGCTGACTGCACGGATGGTTATGGCATCGCCTGCCTGTACAATCTTGAACTCGTCGATTAAGTAACTTTTCATACAGCCATGATCCAATCAGACGGATCATGGCTGTTTTTTAAACAGGGAGGGAACAGTGTCTAAAGGAACTTTGAAATACCTCCGAAAGAAGACTTTTTGGTTTATTATCACGTTCATTGCCGCAGTTATATTGAACTTCATACTGCCGCGCATGATGCCGGGTGACCCGGTCAATGCGATCGTAGGTAAAAACATCAGCCCGGGCGCTACTCCGGAGCAGGTGCAGGAACAGATTGCTTACTATAAACATCAGTTCGGACTTGATAAAAGCTTATTCGGGCAATTTTGGGATTTTGTTAAAAATGCCTTCAACGGCTCTTTCGGTGTCAGTTATAATCAATACCCTAAATCCGTTTCTGAAATTATCGGCGCCAGTATCTGGTGGACAATAGCCTTACAGCTTCCTGCCATTCTTGTAGGCTGGATTTTAGGAAACCTTCTGGGAGCCCTGGCAGCATATAAGCGCGGGATCTGGGATAAGATTTTTATGCCGATCAGTCTTTTTTTCAGTGCAATCCCCGCGTTTGGCGCCGCAGTCATTCTTCTGGTTATATTCGGCGTTAAATTAGGTTGGACGCCCTTAAACGGCGCTTATGACCCCGGTATGGTTCCGGCATTTAACTGGAAGTTTATCTCATCTGTGATTGCACATTATCAGCTGCCGTTCTGGTCAGTCGTGCTGGTTTCCATTGGCGGTCAGGCGGTTGGTATGCGTTCGATGTCCATTTATGAATTGAACGCGGATTATGTGAAATACAGCCGCTTTATGGGCATCAAGGACAGAAAAATCGTGAGTTATGTGTTCCGGAATGCTATGCTGCCGCAGGTAACCGGGCTTGCCATGAGCATCGGTACCATGGTGGGCGGTGCACTGGTTGCGGAAACGATCTTCAGCTACCCCGGCCTTGGTACGACAATGTATCAGGCGATCAACTCATCAGACTATCCCGTGATTTCGGCCTGTACGCTGATCATCACGATCATGGTGCTGCTGGCATCATTCTTTCTTGACATTATCTACGCCTTCATTGACCCCCGGGTCAAGGCCGCGCAGTTTGACTGAGGAGGAGGAAAAGCATGAAAAATACATTACGAAACGTTTTCCATTCTCCCCGCTTTTTGGTTGGCTTTATCATCTTTATGACGCTGCTCCTCACAGTACTTATTTATCCCTATATTGTGGTACGTGATCCGCTGCTTTCTCTTGGAAAAGGTTTTCTTGCTCCCGGTACTTATGTTTCGGTTTATGATGCCAACAGCACAGGCACTTATAAGCTTGACCTGCCGGAAGCCGCGGAGAACAGGCTTGCATATTCTCTTCCTGTTGAAAATCGTGAGACAATGATTGCATATCTCACCGCGATGGGGCTGGATACAAGCGATCTGGATACTTCAAATGAAAAGATTGATGAATTGTTCGAAGCGTGGGAAACGAATTACAGTGAGGAAGATGCCCGAAAGAGCAAGTATGAGGGCTTCAGCACGCAGGCAAAGCGCAATGAGCTCAAGCGAATCGACCGATCCATTGCCAATGCTGCGAATGGCGAAAAAATGACCGTAACCATTGGCGAAGGCGATGGTGCCGCTTCCAATGATGTTGCAGATACTGCATATGTGAAAATTGATGAGGTGGCAAATGCGATAACGCTTCCGCTGGGTACGGATAACTTTGGCCGTGACACCATGACTGAACTGGTTCATGCCACCGGCGTCAGTCTTGTTATCGGTCTGATTGCGGGGACGATAGCCACGTTTATCGGTCTTCTGGTCGGTCTGATTTCCGGATATGTAGGCGGCTGGGTTGATGACATTCTCATGTTCATCGCCAACATCTTTACGGTAATTCCCGGTTTTGTGCTGTTGATCCTGATATATTATTCCCTTGGACCGGAATCACGCGGCACTTTGACCTGTGCTGTCGTGATCGGGGTCACCAGTTGGGTGTGGACCGCGCGTTCCGTTCGTTCCCAGGTGATTTCACTGAGAAACCGCGACCATGTGAACCTTTCGAAGCTAAGCGGTCACAGCCTCTTCAGGATCATCACCACGGACATTCTGCCTTACATCCTTTCCTATGTCGTGATGGCCTTCATCCTTCAGGTATCCTCGGGCATTCTGGCAGAGGCTCAGCTGAGCCTGCTGGGACTGGGACCAAAGACGACTGAGGTTCCCACCTTGGGTCTGATGATGAACTGGGCAAAGCTCTTTGGCGCCTATACCTCCAGCAACGCCTGGTGGGCATATTTCCCGGTAGTGCTGGTGATTACGCTCATTTCATTCAGCCTGAACCTGATGAATACCGGTCTGGATCAGGTGTTCAACCCCACACTGCGTGATTAAGGAGGAAAGCAAAATGGCAGAGAAAATACTTGAGGTCCATGAGCTGACCACCAAATATGTCACGCGGCAGCGTGAAGATGTGTACGCGGTGGATCATGTTTCGCTTGACATTGAAGAAGGCAAGAGCCTCGGCATCGCGGGAGAATCCGGCTGCGGCAAGTCTACACTGGCGCTGAGCCTGATGGGCTATTATTTTGCGCCGCTGCATTACATGAGCGGTGAAATTATCGTGGATGGCAAAAACATTTCCGGTCTTGACCCGGATGAGGTGCGAAAGACCATTCTGGGTTCGGAGATTGCCTATATTCCGCAGGCTGCCATGAACGCCATGAATCCGACGCGCAAGGTAGGAAGCTTCATCGAGGATGTCATCAAGGCTCACGAGATCCCCATGGACAAAAAGGATATCCGTCATATGGCGGAGAAACGATTTGCAAGCCTGGGGCTGCCTGTGGAAGCGCTGGATAAGTACAGTGTTGAGCTTTCGGGCGGTATGCGTCAGAGAGTGGTCATCGCCATCTCCACGATCCTGAGTCCTAAAGTGCTCATTGCAGATGAACCTTCATCCGCGCTGGACGTCACCAGCCAGAAGATGGTCATCAAAATGATGAAGGACATGCTGAATGAAGGTATGGTGAAGAGCATGATCTTCATCACCCATGAATTGAACCTGCTTTACAACGTCACCGATGACATTATGGTGATGTATGCAGGTCAGATCGTTGAAAGAGGAAGCGCGGATGAAGTGGTCTTTGATTCTATTCATCCCTACAGCAACGGTCTGATGAATTCCATCCTGGTACCGGAATCCGGAACAAGAGATGTCAAGCTCACCGCCATTCCGGGAACACCGCCGAACCTGAAAAATCCGCCGAAAGGCTGCCGCTTTGCGGAGCGCTGCCGGTTTGCAAAACCGATCTGTGCTGTGAACACAGTCCCGCTTTTTGATATCGGCGGCGGCCGTTCTTATCGCTGCAGCATGTCAGTAGAAGAGCTGAGGGAGTTATATAAGCATGAAAACGAATGATGTGAACATAATGGAACAGCAGGACACCAATACCAGTGTGGTCTTCTCAAACCGCGGCAAAGATTTTTCCAAAGAACCGCTGTGTCTGAGCGGACGCGGTGTGACCCGTGAGTTCCATACCGGCAAGATCACGACGGTTGCGGTTGATCACGTGGATTTCGATTTCCATAAAGGCGAGCTCATTTCCATCGTCGGTGAATCCGGTTCCGGGAAAACCACGCTCAGCAAAATGCTGCTGGGGCTGCTCGACATGACAGATGGGCAGATCCTGTTTCAGGGAAAACCCCGGGATATTTCATCCGGCGCTAAGAAACGGGAATACTGGAAAGGGATTCAGGCTATCTTCCAGGATCCGTTTTCCAGTTATAACCAGTTTCACAAGATCGATGAGGTGCTGTTGGACTGCATCAATATGCGCGGCGGGAAAAATCTGGGCAAGAAGGAAAAATTCGACATGATGACCGAAGCCTGCAGCTTCGTGAACCTCAAATTCGCCGAGCTCACCAACAAGTATCCCTTCGAACTTTCCGGCGGGCAGATGCAGCGTCTGATGATTGCGCGCATTTTCCTGCTGAAGCCCAACATCCTTCTGGCGGACGAGCCCACTTCCATGATCGATGCCTGTTCCCGGGCAACCATCCTGGAGATGCTGCTTAAGCTGCGGGATGACACGGGGATGACCGTCATCTTCATCACCCATGACATCGGCCTTGCCTACTACATCTCCGATACAGTGTATATCATGGAGCATGGCCGTTTTGTGGAAAGCGGTTCGCCGGATGAGGTAATGCTGAACCCGAAGAATCCCTATACCAGGCGTCTGATTTCAGATGTACCCAAACTGCGTGAGCCCTGGGATTTGAGCACGGTTGAGTATAATAACGAAATATAGATCATTGGGAACGAAACACACAGTGACATTTTTACTGCTGCCGCGAATCCGACTCAGTGAGAATGTCACTTGTGCAGTGTCGGCTGGGATCTGAATAATTATATAAAATTTATTAGAGAAGAGAACAACACATGAAAAAAAGATTTCTTGGTTCCGTAGAGGTATCTGCAATTGGTATGGGATGCATGGGCTTTTCACATGCGGAAGGTGCACAAACGGATATCGATGCAGCCGCAGGAATCCTTCGGGAAGCGGTTGATTTGGGATATACGTTTTTCAATACCGGTTGGAATTATGGCAATGCGGTTGACCCTCATCATAATGAAAAAATTCTCGGTAAAGCGTTTGAGGGGATTCGGGATAAGGTTGTCATTTCCTCCAAGTGCGGCGTTGATTTTGACTACGCCGTTAACCGGGATCAGCCTCCGCTGATCTTTGATTTCAGTCGTGACAAAGTCAGAAAGAGCGTGGAAGAGTCTCTTACGCGGCTCAAGACAGACTATATTGATTTCTACCTGCAGGCACGGATAGATCCGAAGGTTGCACCGGAGGATGCTGCGGAAACGATGGCTGAACTCATTAAAGAAGGAAAGATTCTGCACTGGGGTGTGTCAGAGGCGACTGAAGATTATCTGCGCCGCGCACATAATGTCTGTCCGATTTCGGTTGTCGAAAACCACTACAGTATCATTGCCCGTGAGAAAGAGGATTTAATTCCTTTCCTTGAGGAAAACGGCATTGGTTGGGTAGCGTTTTCTCCATTACTGAAAGGACTGTTGACTGCGAACTTCAGGAAAGGAGCGGCTTTCGCTCCGGATGACTGGCGCGGAAGAACCATTAACGACAACAATTTGGAACGTTATCACGATTTACTGATGTATCTGAGAAAAATCGGAGAGGAAAAAAATGCCACTCCCGTTCAACTTTCTCTTGCATGGATTCTGCAGAGAAAGCCGTATATTGTTCCCATCCCGGGAATGAAAAAAAGTGAACGACTGAAGGAAAATTCAGCAGCAGCTGATATATCCTTCACAGAAGAAGAAATGGCTGTAATTGACTCTTTGGTATAAAAAAATTTCAGTGTATCTATACAGAAAGGATGTTTTAAGAGGTCACACATGAATCAGAATGATATTAAAAATCTTGTTTCTCAAATGACTTTGGAAGAAAAAGCCGGGCTTTGCTCCGGTGCGGATTTTTGGCACACCAAAGCGGTTGAACGTCTGGGTATTCCCGCTACGATGGTCAGCGATGGTCCTCATGGCTTGCGCAAACAGGATGAGGAAGGGGACCACCTGGGAATCAATGACAGCATCAAAGCGGTATGTTTTCCGGCTGCCAGCGCCACGGCAGCATCCTTCAATACCGAAATGATCGAAAAAATGGGCGAGGCATTGGGTGAAAGCTGCCAGCATGAGAACCTGAGTGTAATTTTAGGACCTGCCGTAAATATTAAACGCAGCCCGCTGTGTGGCCGAAACTTTGAGTATTTTTCCGAAGATCCGTATCTGGCGGGGAAAATGGCAGCCGGGCTGATCAGGGGCATCCAAAGCAAAAATGTGGGCACCAGCATCAAGCATTTTGCCCTGAACAGTCAGGAACACCGCCGCATGAGCTCCTCAGCCGAGTGTGATGAGCGGACTATGCGGGAAATCTATTTCCCTGCCTTTGAGATTGCCGTGAAGGAAGCAAAACCCTGGACGGTCATGTGCTCTTACAACCGCATTAATGGCGTATTTGCGTCTGAAAATCATTGGCTCCTCACCGAAGTTCTGCGGGATGAATGGGGATTTGACGGCTATGTGGTGTCCGACTGGGGAGCTGTGGCGGACCGTGTAGAAGGAATCAAAGCCGGGCTTGACCTCGAAATGCCTGCTTCCGGCGGGATCAATGACGCAAAGATCGTCAAAGCCGTTCAGGAAGGCAAACTGGATGAAAAACTGGTGGACTTGTGCTGTGAGCGCATCCTGAATATTGTCTTCCGCTTCACGGAAAACGCTCGTCCCGATACACCCTGGGACAAGGAGGCTCAGCATAAACAGGCGGCGGATATTGCCGCGGAATGTATCGTTCTGCTCAAGAATGAGGATGAAATTCTGCCTCTCAGCAAGGAAGACGATATCGCCTTCATCGGTGAATTCGCGGAAAAACCGCGTTTCCAGGGTGGAGGCAGCTCTCACATCAATTGCTTCAAAGTGACCGGTGCTCTTGAGGCGGCAAAAGATCTGAAGGTCACCTTTGCTCAGGGTTATTCCGCAGCCAAAGACGAGGCCACTGATGAACAGATCGCTGAAGCTGCTGCGGCGGCAAAGAAAGCCAAAGTCGCGGTCGTCTTTGCGGGACTGCCGGATTCATATGAGTCTGAAGGTTATGATCGCTCCCATATGCGCATGCCCGAATGCCAAAACCGCCTGATCGAAGCTGTTGCTGATGCCAATCCCAATACGGTTGTTGTGCTGCACAACGGCAGCCCGGTGGAGATGCCGTGGATTGGTAAGGTAAAAGCGGTTCTGGAAGCTTACCTCGGCGGCCAGGCTGTGGGTGAGGCGGAAGTGCGCATCCTGTTCGGTGACGAGAACCCCTCCGGTCACCTGCCCGAGACCTTCCCGGTTAAGCTGGAAGACAACCCGAGCTTCCTGTTCTACGGCGGTGAGCCGGCAGCAACGGATTATCGTGAGGGCGTTTTTGTAGGCTACCGGTATTATGACAAGAAAAAGATGCCGGTGCTTTTCCCCTTCGGGCACGGTCTCAGTTACACATCCTTTGCGTATAGTGATATAAAATTAAGCAGCAGCAGTATCAAGGATACGGAGTGTGTGAACGTGACCCTGACGGTCACGAATACCGGCAATCGCGCCGGCAAGACCGTGGTTCAGTTATACACCGGTGCGGAGAATGGCTATGTCAACGCGATTCGTCCGGTTCGTGAACTCAAGGGTTTCCAAAAGATTTCTCTGGAACCCGGCGAGAGCAAAGAAGTGTGTTTCACGCTGGATAAGCGCTCCTTTGCGACCTGGCGGACGGAGATCCATGACTGGTGGGTCGAAGGCGGTGTCTATACCATTGAAGTTGGCGACAGCTCCGCCAATCTGCCTCTCAAGGTATGCCTGAACATTGAATCTACAGTCAGTTTGCCGAAACATTATGACATGAACAGCATCATGATGGACATCATGGCGGACCCGAAGGCACGAGAAATCGCGGGTGAATTTATCCGCAAAGGAATGTCATTTTTCAGCGGCGGGGAAGAAGGCGGCTCAGATGCAAGTACGGAAGCCATCACCTCCGATATGTCAATGGCGATGATGAACTATATGCCGCTGCGCGGTATGCTGAGCTTTGGCGGAAATGCGAAAGCGGAGGCAGCTATCAACGCGCTGCTGGCTCAGCTGAACAGCTGAAATCTATCTGTTGGGAACCTATATAACTATCGGGCGGGTTACTTGCTTTTTAAGTAACCCGCCCTGTGCGGAAAGCATATAAATTGCGGCAGCAGACAGTAAAATCAGGAGACGAATGAAATGAAAACGATTTATCTGGCTGGAGGTTGTTTTTGGGGCGTACAGAAATACTTTGATCAATTTGATGGTGTGATCAGTACGGAAGTTGGCTATGCAAATGGTCCGGATCAAAAGCCTACTTATCAGGATGTTTGCGGCTCCAGCGGACATGCCGAAACGGTTAAAGTAATTTATGACGAAAACAGGCTCAGCCTGTCTGAACTGCTGGACTATTATTTCATGGTCATTGATCCGCTTTCAGTAAATAAACAGGGGAATGACAGGGGCGTTCAATACCGTACCGGTATCTATTACACAGATAGTGATCAGGTTCAGAAAATTGAAAAGGTTTATCAGGCACAGGAACGGAAGGCCGGTGCAAAATTGGCTGTTGAAGTGGAACCGCTGCGGAATTTCTTCACTGCTGAAGAATATCACCAGAAATATCTGGATAAAAATCCTGACGGTTACTGCCATATCCCGATAGCAATGTTCAAGCTTGAGAAAAAATGATCTGCTGTATGGTACGTAGTTGTTTTGAAGGAGGCTCGGCAGATATACTTCGTTTCTTGCCCTGATTTTATCGAAAAGCGTGTTTTTGATTAGTACCTTTTAATAAATCAATGAACAAAGAAGAAAGAAAACTTTTTTATAAAGAACTGATGGCACTGGCGATTCCGCTGGCTCTGCAAAGGCTTTTGACGGCTCTGGTCGGTGCCTCTGACGCGCTGATGCTGGGGAGGCTGAACCAGGAAGCGATCGCCGGCGTATCCCTGGCTAACCAGGTCTCTTTTGTGATGTCGCTGTTTACCGGTGCGGTAATTGGGTCTATCAGTGTCTTGGCTGCCCAATATTGGGGCATCAAAGATCAAACTAATGTAAAGCGTTTCCTTGGGATCTCGATCCGATATGCTGTGGGTATCTCCCTTGCGTTCTTCCTGCCGGCCTTTTTCATACCCGAGCGGATACTGATGATCTTCACCAATGACCCCGGGCTGATTCGGACCGGAGCGGGATACCTGCGGATCGTCAGCTTCTCTTACCTGTTTACCGCTGTTGCTGAATGCTTCCTGATGATCATGAAGGTCACCGGATACGCCAAAATCAGCGTATGGATCTCCGCGGTCATCGTGATCGTTGACATGACTGTCGACTTGTTCCTGATCTACGGGATCGGGCCTTTCCCTGCGCTTGGCGCAAACGGGCCAGCATGGTCTACGATCGTTGTAGAGGCAATTGCGCTGATCTGGTGCCTGATCTGGTCCGCACGGAAGGACGAGATCCGTATCGGGAAAAAGGATCTTTTCTTCTTCTCAAAAGCATACGAAAAAGATATATGGAAAATCGTACCCGGGATGCTTGCCAGCAGCCTTTCCTGGGGACTGAGCCTGGTCGTGCACTCTTTCATTCTCGGACACCTGGGAACTGATGCGACGGCGGCTCATTCTGTCACGAATGTCACGAAACAGCTGGTCGAATGTTTGTCACTGGGTCTCTCTTCCGGGATGGGGATCATGATTGGCGGCCTGCTCGGTCAGAATAAATTCGAAGAGGCGAAAAAATACGGTGCGGAAAGCTGGCATGTGGCCTTCATTAACGGCCTGGTTAACATCATGCTTGTTGGACTGATTGGAACCTTGGTTTATTTCTTCTATGTTTTGGAGCCACAGGCAAAGAGCTATCTGGTCCGTATGCAGGTTTTCAGTGCGTTTTATATGTTTGCGCTTTCTTACAATGCCATGTTCACGGTCGGTGTGTTCCCTGCGGGCGGTGACAGTAAATATGACGCCGTGAGCGTTTTCTTTGCTACCTGGTGTTTTGCCCTTCCGTTTGCTCTTTTGGGTACCTTTGTTTTTCACTGGACGGTGATGGTGATCTATTGTGTGATGTGCCTGGACGAGATCGTCAAAGTGCCATTTATTCGTCCTCATTACAACCGCTATATCTGGCTGAAGAATCTGACCAGGGAGAACACTTCGGCTAATAAGGTTAATGGAAACAAAATTGTTTAATTTTACGTTATCTAATTGAGAGGAGTTACTTATGGAAAAAAAGATGATATCTCTGTTGATTATGTTGAGTGCCGTGCTGATATCCTGTTGTGCTTTTGATAAAATGGAAAAGACGGGAAAATCAGATCTTGTTGGAATGCCCAATCCATGGGTAGAGACTGATCCTGAAGGCCTGATGCAGAGTCTTGGGCTGAAGTTTGAAGTCCCGGAAGAGGCTGAAGATGTGATTTTCCGCATGAATGAGTCTGAGCAGATTGCTGAAATGCAATTCGTTCTGAACAAGCTGCCTTTTATCGCACGGATCAAGCCATCCGGTTTGGAAATGGAGGATATCAGCGGGCTCAATTATAAATGGGATTTTGAAAAGGAATCCAATGAGCATTGGTTTCAAGAGAAAAAGATGAAAGCAAAGGATGGGAATAAAACGGTTGAGGCTTTCCTGTGGTTTGATATCGTTCCCGGACTGACTTATTCAATTTCCACTGAAGGCACTGATTTGGATGGGTTTGATATCATAGCAGTTGCTCAAATGGTCTGGCACCAGGCTCAGGGAAATGATTAAT
>CAYWKZ010000013.1:0-35164 GCA_964459115.1 uncultured Leptolinea sp.
AAGAATTTAAAATAATTGCCATTTTGCGTAGATTTTTTTGCTTAAGAATCTAAAAACGAAAGATCATCTTCCATAGCTATATGGACTCCACCCGATATTTATTTACATACTGGACTGGAACCTTGTTCCAGGTACTGTGCATACCAGGATATTCATTTTGGTATTGATCCGTCCATGAAAGATGAATTTATTACAACCGTTCTAAGCTCACAACCGACATGGATAATAAAACCTTGCAGTGGCCCTGAAGTATATTCTGAAATTGAAAATTTGTTGACTGAGAATTACATTTCTCAATTTTCTGAACTTGGTCTTTGTTTTTATCGTCGAGAATAAAATATATTTTTTTAGAAATTTAATTTCCCAATTTCTTCAGATATAATCATGGTGTTTTATAGTTATGATAGAATTATCAAAATAAAATAAAGCAATATGCACAATACAAAACACAAATCAGGGAGAAAACTGATGATTGCCTTTTTAATCGAGTTACCTCTTTTTTTATTATTGACAGATAAAGGAAAATATAATATTCTGGTAAGTGGAATTTTCTATTTGTTGTTATGCACATTTATCCTATTTTATACAAAAGGGAAACCACATATCAGTTTGAAAATTCATTATCCTGTTGTGAGCATTATTCTCAGCATAGTAAGTACAGCGATCTTTTATATGCATTGGAATACATCACATCGGTTGGATAACATATCAGAAATTCTTCGTTTTCCTCCAAAACAGATTTATCTTATTATTGCATTCCTGTTGGGACTGCTCTCCCTTACAGGTATAGATTATATTATCAAAATAATACTTACATTATTAAAAAAAGAAACTGTTTTATCCACGAAAGCCAAAAACCTTTCTGATTCTGCAATCGGATTATATATTTTTATTACAGGATTTCTGACAATTTCGTTAAACTCTCAATGTTCACCTCTATATGCCTTCAATGATTGGGATGATGCAAACACAATTTTTACTGTAGGAAAATCTATCCTAAGAGGCACAATACCCTATAAAGACCTTTATGAACAAAAAGGACCGTTGATTTTTTTCCTGCAAGTTCCGGGAGCCGCAATTTCTTTCAATAGTTTTGTCGGAATTTGGCTTGTTGAAATAATTTTTGCCTTTTTCTTCCTTTTCCTTTCTTATAAAACCGCCAATCTATTTTTCGGACAGAAAGTCTATATCCTGATACCTTTACTTTCTTTTCTGACTTACGGTGGATATTCTTTTCGAACAGGAAATTCAGCAGAGGAATATTGCCTACCTCTTATAGCTTATGGCATATTTGTTGGATGCAAAGCAATAAATGAAAATCGCCTTCCCTCAAAAATAGAATTTCTTTTTATAGGTATCACATCTGCGTGCGTCTTTTGGATAAAATATTCTATGGTAGGTTTTTATTTAGGCTGGATATTCGTATTTCTCATTTCTGCATTTAAAAACAAAATTATGCCTGATATATTGAAAGGCACAATTTTGATTTTCATAGGAGTTTGCATTTCTTCTTTACCAATCTTTTGTTATTTTGCAGCACATCATGCGTTAGAGCATTTGTTCCAATGCTATTTTTACAATAACCTATTCCTTTATCCATCCACCACAGTCAGCTTCAGTGACAAGCTGGTCAAAGGGCAAACAAATTTTGTCGAGATGTCACCGCTTTCATATCTGACTGTTTCTTTTGGTTTGTTATGGATCGTTGAACAGCGAAACTGGAAGTTGTTAGGATTTCTCGGAACAACTTTTATGACTCTATTTATCACTGTTTACTCCAATGGCTGGTTTCATTCTTATTATTCGCTGATTTTCAACGTTTTTTCGATTTTTGGACTTATTGGATTTTTTGATCTCATTCGCAATATTTCAATGATCAAATCAAAAATATCTTTGCCAAAATATGAGTTTACACTTTCTACAGGACTCATTTTTGTATGTATGCTCATGCTTTGTTTAAATTCACATAACATGTTTTATCTCAGGCATGAAAAAGAAGATCTAATGCAGTATAAAATGAAAACAATGCTTGAAAACAAAGGGCTTAAGAACCCAACTATAATTACCTGGGATTACGGTGAAACAGGAGTTAATACAGTTATGGGCATTGTCCCAAGTGTTCGTTTTTTTTGCTGGTATGCCAATGATAAAATTGCTGATCTTAATAATTTTCGCAAGAAATGTCTTGAAGATAAATGTGCAGATGTTATTATGATGAATTCAAAATGGGAAGAGGTTCGACCTGAATTGGAAAACTATCAATACGAAGGTTATTTCGAAGGAACCTTTAATGGCAGCTACCGATATTACCAGTATTATATGCCATCTAAAGAATAAGACAAAGTTTTTGATGCATCATTATCGCTCTTTAGATAACAATGCTGAAACAACAATCAATGGCATACCAATAAACAAACCATATGTATACCTAAACTCACAATATATAGGAGAGAGTAATAAAGTCATCCAAAGGACGAACCCGGGAACTAAAAGAATTATTTTATTTTTATTCCGATAAAGGCAGTAAATGCCGCAAAAAACCCAAACCCACCAACAGGCACCCGGTTTAAATAACAGTGACAATACCGGTATTTTATTGTATTGCCGATCAATCTGAAAATTGTATATTTTGTCAATAATTCCCAATTTTATTATAGGAGCTGAATATACGCCAAATTCTTCAGCTGCCTTCGCTACACCGTAATCAATAATCCAATAGTTTGTTTCAGGAAACCAATACCCATAATTGTTATTTAAGAATGCTTCAAGATAATCTACAGGATAACGAACACCCAGGAGAAACCACTGTTTAATGAATTTTATGGGATTCATTACAAAAAGTTCGTTTTTAAACCCATCCTTGACTCGATCAGCATTTTTTGCTCGATACATTTTCCAGAATTGATTATCGCTAAAATATTTTTCAATTATTTCAAGATTTTCAGCAGGAATTTCTTCGTTATGATAATAAAGGGTTCTCGCAATTTGCTGACAGGGAACCGAAAGCAACAATCCTGAATCCACTTTTTTTACATTCATTACTGGTAAAAGTAAATATTGAAAAATAGCATAAAACATCAAACTGCAACAACAGATCATCAAAAGACGTCTGCGATAACGTGAATACCTGACTAAAAGCACAATAGCCATAACAAATGTTATTGCTATCCCATTATGTCGCGACAGAGGTAACATCAATAAAATCAGAAAAAGAAAAAAACATTTCTTGTTGCTGGAAAAAAAGATGTCATCTTTTTCTGTAATAAAATCTAAACAAATCAACAGCGATAACAAGCAGGCAGAAAACAAAATATCTTTCCACAATGTTACACTATACATTGAATTCACAGGATAAAACGCAAACCAGATAAAAATAATACCAAGAATAACACGATTACTGACATAAAATCTGATCCTTTCAAAGGTCAGAGAAAAAACAAAAGTTAAAAACAACATTTGCAGCAGGGAACAAACACCAACACCGATCTGAACAGATTCTGTTATTTGATTGACAACAAACAAGATTCCTCGAATCAACAATGTCAAAAAATAAGGATGATGATCACTTTGAGGCATTAAAAATAAAGCCATTCTCAGCTGGTCTTTTGAATCATTTGTAACTACACCCGGATAACAATATAAATACCATGGAACATAAGCAAGAATTAGGATAACCCAGTATAGGAAAACTCTCTTTAAGGAAAAAACGATAACCCGGTCATTTACAGAAGCTGTTGATTTTTTTCTTATGAATTGATAAGTCAGATAAGCAAAACAATAATAAAGAACGGAATAAGAAAAATAATGGTTTATATAATTTATGAGGTATCTGCGATTTTCTATTGTCCAGGACAGAGTTCCCATTTTTTCAAAACTCAGCCCTATTGTGTAAAAGGTTCCGATGATAATACCAAATGCTCCGGAAAATATTTTCAATTTTCGGTCTGAATCACGAATACTTCGATATATCACCCATACAAAAAATAAAAAAACCGGCAGCCAGGCAAAACTCTGCGTATTGCCCAGCGCCAGTCCTTCATTTGTCAGTTCAAATCGGAATCCTCGAATCGTAATAAAACCGATCAGAATCGAGAAAAGTAATAAGCATTCACCCTTCACCGTTCACCCTTTACAAGAACTGCCAGGGGTTGACGTAACCGCCGCCGTAACGGACCTCGAAATGCAGGTGAGGACCGGTAGAGTTACCGGTGGAACCGCCGTAACCGATCATCTGACCCTGGGAGACACCCTGGCCGCAGCTGACTGCCACACCGGAAAGGTGGGCATAAAGGGTGGAATATCCCGTTCCGTGATCGATCATGATCATGATCCCGTACCCCCCGCCGATGGCACCGGCATAAACAACCGTTCCGCTGTCCGCCGCATAGATCGGGCCGCCCTCGACCGTCGCCAGATCCACACCCATGTGACCGGCACCGAAATCATTCCCAACCAGGGCATGGTTGCCGGAAGGCCAGACAAAGGAACCGGTACCGTACTGTTTGTAATCCCAGGCACAGCCTCCGGGGCCGGAAATCACTTTCTTGACGCCGGAATTCGGTGAATATTCATACACGACCGGGTTGAAGGCCGCCGTCTCACGGTAACCGCCCGGGAAGAGGATGAAATCCCCGGCTTCGATGACCGGATCCGTGATATCCAATTTGTTGACCGGCTCAGCCAGCACATCATGCAGCTCGACGCGGTATTTATCCGACAAACGCTGCAGCTGGTCGCTCTCTTTCCATTTCACATAAATGCCGTCAGCCGGTGGAATGATCAGCTCATCCCCGACAGAAATGTTATGTGCATCATCCTGCAGTACATCATAGTTCGCCCACAGAATCGTTTCCGGCTCCAGATCAAATTTACTGGCGATGCCATAAAGGGAATCACCGGTCTGGATGGTGTAAGTGGTGGCTTCCGTCCGCATGTTTTCCGGCATATGGGTGATGGAACTGGCCAGACGTACAACAGATTCTGTCTGTTCAACGGTCTCCAGGGTGTTCATATCCGGCAAAGACGGATTGGAAACGATGTTGTCTACCAGAGAATTGTCAACAGAGCCGGCCTCTGTTTTTCCGTTCGTCCCACGGATCATCGGCGTACGCTGAACCATCACAATGACCATGAAAGCCACACAGAAAAGAGCGAAAGCCCACAAAACAGGCGGCAGCCATTTCGGGAAAGATTTTTCCGGCTTTGTTTCTTCCGGTTTGTTTGAAAAACTGTAATTCAACTAATTTCCTTCTGTCAGATTTTCAAGGAAAGTCGCGTTATCCCTGGTCTTTGCCATGCGCTGGATGATGGCTTCTGTTGCCACCGCATTGTCCATACCGGCGCCCTGCGGCGGAGTAGAGATCATCTGCATATACATGCGGCGCATCAGCCAGACGCGCGGCATCAGATCCGGACCGAGAAGCAGGTCTTCACGGCGAGTGCCGGATTTTTCAATGTCGATTGCCGGGAAGATCCGGCGTTCCTGGAGCTTCCGGGACAGATGCAGTTCCATGTTCCCGGTACCTTTGAACTCTTCATACACCACATCATCCAGGCGGGAACCGGTATCCACCAGCGCTGTCGCGAGAATGGTGAGTGAACCGCCCTCTTCCAGGTTACGGGCAGCACCGAAGAAACGTTTCGGCGGATACATGGCGGAAGGATCCATACCGCCGGAAAGCGTACGACCGGACTGAGGAACTACCATGTTGTAAGCACGGGCAAGACGGGTCAGGGAGTCCAGCAGAATCACCACGTCCTTGCCGTTTTCTACCAGACGTTTGGCACGCTCCAACGTGATCTCGGACGTCCGCACATGCTGGGTCACCGGTTCATCAAAGGTAGAGGCGACAACTTCGGCCTCAACGGAACGGTCCATATCCGTCACTTCCTCAGGACGTTCACCGATCAGGGCAATGATCAGATGAACTTCCGGATAAGCGCTGGAAATGGCATTGGCGATCTGTTTCAGGATCGTGGTTTTCCCGGCTTTCGGCGGGGAAACGATCATACCGCGCTGTCCGCGGCCGATCGGCGCGATCAGGTTGATCAGACGGGTAGCCAGCCCGCCGCTTTTGTTTTCAAGGTCAAAACGTTTGTTCGGGAAAATCGGCGTCATGGATTCAAAAGATTTGCGATTGCGGGCCTCTTCCGGTGTCAGTCCGTTGATGGTTTCCACTTTGACCAGGCCCCAATGCCGTTCGGACTCTCGCGGCGGACGGCACAGGCCGATCACCTGGTCACCGTTGCGCAGGTCCCAGCGGCGCAGCTGAGCCTGGGAAACGTAGACATCTTCCGGTTGGATCTGGTAATTCTGACGCAGGAAACCGATTCCTTCGCTCATGATCTCCAGCACACCGCCCCGGATCTCCTTACCCTCTTTCAATCCCTGGGCGTGACGGATTTGAACGATCAGGTTATCCTTCTTCATCCGGTTTGCATTGGGAATTTCCATCTCAGTCCCAAGCTTACGCAGCTGGGCGAGGGTCGCATTCTCTAATGTAACATTTTTCATAAAAAAATTCACCTTATCAAATGGGTAACAGTTTGTTCATGGGGTGTGAACAATAAAACATGTTTTACTGGAACAAATTAATTTTGGAAAACGATAAAATCCCCACTTCCGCTTTACTGCGGAATCAAAATAAACAGCATATGTTCGTTATCAATACCGATTATAACACGAAAAATGATGAAAATGAAATTAATCGTTTTTTTATAGTCAGTGATTCCCTGCCCGCGGCTCCGGCTTTTTCTCAAATTTCCATACAAAGAGCCTGTCGGGGTGCGCGGACTCGAACCGCGGACCCCCGCGTCCCAAACGCGGTGCGCTACCAACTGCGCTACACCCCGATACCAAATAATGAGTATACCGTAATTTTAAATAAAAATAAAAATTAATGACGGAAAAAGGTGCTATAATTTTTTTCAATTCGCTAACATGATTAACGTAATGTTCGAATGAGATTAATATCACGGCATTCAAAACCGTTTTTAGGGGAGTACTTATGTGGAATAAAACTTCAATACGCGTTCAGAATCTGAAGCCTTCTGCCATTCGCAAATATTTCGCCGTGCCGGATGACGTTGTCACGCTGGGTATCGGTGAGCCGGACTTTGCTACACCGGCCAAAGCAATAGAGGCAGCTCATAAATCCCTGGATAAATATTATACTCACTACACTGCCAATGCCGGTTTAATTGAACTCCGTCAGGCAATTTCCGACAAATTGGATGAACTGTACAGTGTCAAATATGATCCGGAAACCGAGATCATCGTCACGGTCGGCGCATCCGAAGCACTTTACCTGGCAGCAGCCACTGTTCTGAATCCGGGCGATGAAATGCTTGTTGTCACACCCTGCTTCGTTTCCTATCAGGCAGCGGTCGAATTGGCTGACGGCATTCCGGTGGAAGTTCCCTGCCGTTTGGAAGACAACTTCGACCTGAACGTTCAGGCCATCGAAGATGCCATCACGCCAAAGACCCGTGGGATCATGCTGGGCTTTCCGAACAACCCGACCGGTGCTGTCGCTTCCCGTGAGAAGCTGCAGCAGGTCGCCGACCTGGCCGCCAAACATGACCTGGCCGTGATCTCCGATGAGATCTATGAACGGCTGATCTATGGGGTCGACCATGTCAACTTTGCCACTCTCAACGGTGCCCGCGACCGCACGTTCATCATCGGCGGATTTTCCAAATCCTATGCCATGACCGGCTGGCGGCTTGGGTACGTTTGCGGACCGAAACACCTGATCTCACAGCTGTACAAATTCCATCAGTATCTGATCATGTCCGCACCGACCCTTGCCCAGTGGGCCGGGATCACCGCAATGAGGGAATGTGAACCGGAAGTAGAGCAAATGCGTCAGGAATATGACCGCAGACGACGTCTGATCGTTGACGGGCTGAATTCCATCGGGCTTTATACCTTTGAACCAAAAGGCGCCTTTTATGCCTTCCCGTACATCGGCAGCACCGGCCTGGACAGCACTACCTTTGCCGACCGCTTACTGGAGGAATGCAAAGTCGCCGTCATCCCGGGCTGCGGTTTCGGCCAGTGCGGGGAAGGGCACGTCCGCACCAGCTACGCGGTGAAATATGAGAACATCGAAGAAGCTCTGAACCGCATCAGCGATTTTGTCACAAAATTGAAGAGATAGAGAGATTCGAAACTTTTTATATTGACTTTTGATTAAATTTTGATATAATGAAATTGGAAGCGGGCCGGGCCTCTGCCGGTAAGGGCGGGGGTGCAACGCCCTCTTTTTTATACATATCTCAATGCTTTTGTCAGTTTGCTTTCACATATAATCAATATGTCTATTTTGAATCGGCAGCTCGCTTCAACTCGCGACCTCACTGCTTTTTCAATTTGTGACAGATGTACCGGGTTTTTTCCAAAATCCAGGATAACACCTCCGGGATTATCATAAATTTGACCGATTGCTTTTCGTAAAGAGCTATCTATTGACTTTTCAGATTTTAAAGTTTTCAGTTCCCAGTAAGTTTTTCTCCACTCATAATCTGGTTTTTTAACGCCATACATTCCATTTTTTTCAGAAAGCAGCTTTATGTCTCCACCAAAATGTTCATGCATCCATTTTGCAATTATCACTTCTTCTTCATGGAGGAGCAAATTATAACCATCTTCACATATGATGCGGCCTTTACCCGGAACTGCATTGTTCAAATATTCATCAGTGACGTCAATTTGTTTTTTCAAAATGTTCACTCAAAAATTTACTCATCCGATTCCCAGCTTCTCGGCGATCCAGGGCAGATAGTAGTAAAGCGCACCCAGAATGATGATGATGGAAATCACCAGCGCCACGAGCAGGCTCCTGCGTCTGCGGTAACGGTTGATGGTGTCGATAGCCTCATCCAAAGCTTTCTTTTCCGGTTCCAGCAGCGCGATCATGGTGATCTTGTCTATCTCCGCCTCTACCTCATGGAAGCGGGAAGAGCGAATCTTTCCGGGAGCTTTGTAGCAGCTGTTGATCTGCTGCAGCGTCTGACGCACCCGGGTCCGCCGTTCCAGCCACTTATTTTCACGGGCCAGCGTAGGCTGGATCTCAATGAGCAAAGGCGGGATCGTTTCATAAAGAGTCTTGCCCACCCTGCGGATCTGGTAAAGCGGTTCTACGGAGAACACTTCCTGCGGGAACTCGATGCCGAAATCAAATTCCGTGATCATCTCCGCCCAGCGCAGCACCTCATCCAGGTAAGTCAGGGCATTCAGATAGGCATTGTTTTCCGGGTCGACGCCGATCTCCTTTTCCAAAATCAAACGCTGATGCTGCAGCTCGGTCTCCAGGGCAAAGATCTTCTCCCCGTCCGGAAGACTGGATTCAAAAATCTCATCGATTTTTGCCACGATCGTATCGGTATGATTGCGGTTGGGATCGAAAATTTTCTGAACTTCCTGATATTTCAGGTCCAGTTGATCAATGCGGCTTTCCGCGCTTTCCTTGATAGCGGAGATCCAGCCGGGATAATCCCTCAGGCTCTCATCCGTAAAAGAGCTCAGGATGCGCTTGGCGGAACGGAAGTCCCCCATCCGGGCAAAACCATCTGCCTGTTCGGTGACTGTCCGGAGCGAACTGTACATCCGCTCCACAGTTCCCAGGTCCGCCTTCATGCCCATGATTTCCGAACGGACATTGGTGATCCAGGAACGCGACTCAATAGACTTCAGGATCTCGCCTGCTTCGACCAACCCCTCCGGACCTGTCAGCAGCCGGTTTTTGAAAGAAGACTGCATCTGGGCAAATTCATTGGATTCCTGATCCACCAGCTGGTTGACCGCAGATTCCAGCGCACCGATCTCACCCAGCAGTTCCAGATCACGGATGTTGCGCTTGTCCACCCGCTGAAGCCGCTCGCGGATATAACGCACCTGTGCAGCTCCCTTTTCATCCAGAACCACGTTGGTACCGAAGTCCACATCCAGGAAGGATTGCAGTTCACGGACGTCTTTCTCTTCATCTTCCCGTTTGGAAATGATGGATTTTTGAAGCTGGGCCCCTTCTACAGTGAAGAAAAACTCCAGTGACTGCCCGATGAGCTCTTCTGCCTTCAGTAATTCGTCCCGCTCAAAGGCTTCCCTTGCTTCCTCGCGCAGGCGCTCCGACTGTTCAATGCGGTAAGCCTGCTCAATTTTGTCCGCAAGGATCTGAACCTGCTGATCGGACCGCTCATCCTCCGAAATTTTATTATTGATGAAATCGACACCAGCCGCATAATTCTTTTCCTGGTAAAACCCCTGCAGTGAGTCCAACACCAGGTTGATCTGGCGTCCCCGGTCATTGCGCTGGTTAAAACCGGTGATAGATTGGGAAATCTCATTCTGGAGGTCGGCATTGCCGCTTTCCATCGCGATGCGCGAAGCCCGCGCAAAGTAGGCCGCTTTGTTTTCCTCTCCGGACTTGTCGGAAAGGCCTGCGCCCCGCCAGAACATTGCCAGCAGGTTCTTGATCGCGGGAAGCTCATAAAGGGGGCTGACCTCCAACCCTTCCGCAGCCTGGATCGCCTGGTATGTCGGACCTTCAGCGGATAATGCTTTGAAATTAGAGATCTGCTCGGCGGAATCATGCAATGTCTGCATCCGGGTCATGATGCGCTGGATAGCGGCAGCTGACTCCGGAGGTTGTGTGCTGTCCTCATCGCCGTAAAGTTCGCTAATGGACCTGGCCAAACTCTTCGCACTTTCCAGATCTGCATCCGTACACACCAGCGTATTCACAGCCTGGTTGCTCAAACGGGTCAGTTCATCGATCATGGACTGGGATTTACGTCCCACGCCCTCTGCCCGGTTGATCTTCTTCAGCTGAGCGGTCATAAACTCCTTCTGCTCATCCGTGCTGAAGTAAGGCGTCACAGCATCCAGACGGGAAGCCGCAGAGGCTGGATCGCCTTTTTGCAGGTCGCTGTCGATGTCAAAGGCAGTCCGCTCCATCAGGTAGTTGATCGAGGCGGCATAACGCTCCGTGATCTCCTGATGCAGCTGCTCCAGTCCCGGGGCATAAGGATCGTCCCGCATGCAGTTGTCCAGTGTGGTTTTCCAGGAGAAAAGCTTGTTCAGTGTCAGGTCGTCTTCGTTATAAAACTCACGGCGGATCGTTTCAATATCCTTACGGACCTGAGCCCGCCGTTCCTGAGCCTGACGCAGCTGTCCCTGCAGTTCATTGATCGCATCAGTGACCGTTGTCGGCAGCGGCACCTCACCCAGATAGTCGTCCTCACCGCCGCCTGCCGGTTTCCCGGTCTCGGCCGCCATGCGCAGGTTCGATTCCGCAGCAGAAAGTTCACCCTCCTGCATGGCAAAGCGGGCCTGCTGGCAATATTCCGCCGCCCGATTGGCCACATCCGAAAGAATGTCGCTCTGCAGCCGCTGGTTTTTCTCGCGCAGTTCCGCGATACGGGCGCCGGCCTGGATCGCCTGTTCCGAATCCCGGTCCATATGTTCATATTCCTGAATCAGGATCGTTAGCAGGCGGGAATTGTTATTGATCAGAACTCGCAGATTTTTGTTTTCCGCATCTTCAAGTGAACGGATCGACTGCTCCAGCCGAATGATCTCCTGTGAAGCGGAAGGTGTCAGCCGGTAGGTCCATGAGGAACCGTCCGCACGAACCATCATGCGCAGCAGTGCATCCCGTTCCTCATCCACATCAAACAGCTTGACGCCCATGGCATCCAGGTCCAGAGCGTTATATTCGTTCAGCAGCTCCAGCGCTTTTTGATAAGCCGATTGTCCACCGGTCTCCCGCAGCGCACTGATCTCCTGCTGGATCTCAAGCCCTCGTTTCAAAGCCTCGGAACGACCCGTCAACTCTTCAACACGGGTACGGATATCCGGATTTTCATCCCAGGCAGGGTAAATGTCTTTCGCTGCCTCCAGCGCATCTTCACCCTTCGTCTGGTTTATTTCGACAGTAATATAACGCTCTGCTTCGTCCAGCTTCCGCTGAGCGGATTTGATGCGCGTGTCATCGTCCTTTTTCTGGAGACGTGTGTTAATTTTTCGGTAAGAAGGGTGGGTAATCAGAATATCACCGGGGATCCGTGACATCATCATCTTTGCAGTCACCGGGTTTTTGTCACAGTTCTCCTGGGCAGAAAACATGATTTTATCATAGCCCCGATATTGCTCGATCAACCGGTTCAGCTCCCTGCGGGTCGGATCGCTCAGGACATTTTCATTTTTCTGGACCTCCACCTCAGCTGAATTCAGTTTCCACTTCAGGATCAGCTGGATGATGCTCTGCTTGACAGCAGCTTCTTTTCCGGACCTTCGTTCACCGGGGGATAAAACAGAACTTTCCACGATCCCTCCTTAATTCAGGTTGCTTTCCACCATCGTGCGGTCGAGCCAGATGGAGAATGTCCCGTGACAAAATGATTGTGCCGTGTCCGTGCAGTCCGTCGCCGGAGATGCCAGTGAAACAACATTGGAGGTTACAAACACCGGTTCCGTTTCAGACGGCACATTGGAATAAAGCCGGATATATGTCTGAGCGTTCACTTCCATATCATTGCCGGTGGCGATGCGGCTTCTCCCGATATTAAAGGACGCCTCAATGTTGATCGCACGATCGTTATAGGAGACCAGACGACCGGTAAGCGGACGGTTCCGGGTCCAGATCGTGCCGATCTGCGAAGTCAGGGACTCGGATGTATAAAACTGCGTCCGGTCATCCAAGGCCAGGGAAACGGGTTGTCCCACCAGGCCGTCCAGACGAATATCAGCCGGAGATTTCTCCAGTGTAGCTGTTGCCTCCGGCAATCTTTCAATCACCGGTTCATCGAGCCCAACTTCCTCCATAACAGGAGCAATGGTCGGGATCATTGTCGGGGTCGGGATATCCGTCGGCAACGGGGTCGGGAACTCCGGCTGGACCGCTGCCGTCAGCGCGATGGCCTGGAGCATACCCATGTTATCGGATTGGTTGACTGCGACTGCTGTTCCCATCACATCCAAACTGCTCTGCAGTTCTGTGTTCTTTTTCATGGAGGAAAGCAACAGGACTGCGGCAATGGCAACGGTCAGGATCGCAGCCAGCAAAGCACCGACTGAGATGATCCGCATGGAATGGATGGTCTTGCGCTGTTCCTGGATAGCATTTTTGGTCCGCGAGAGCTCATCCTGCAAATCGAACAGCTGGGTACCGCGATTCTTGAAACTGAAGAAACGGTCGGAGACCATGGCAGCAGATTTCGGACTGTTCAGAAAACGAGCCGTTTCCATTTTGGTATCGTTGGAGCTCAGGTCATTCAGAACGGAATCAATGACAGCCAGCGTTTTCTGGTCGGCCTGTTCCTTCCGCTTCATGGCTATTTCATTATTGAGTTGGTCAAAGGTGTATGGCGACTCCGAATAATGCAGATTGATCACCTGGTTGGCAGCCTCAAATTCTCCCCGGTCGATCAGCGAACGGATATAAGTCAGGTTCTCCATATCCAGACGTTTGCGCAGGATCTTGATCTGTCCGATCTTCTGCAGGATCTCCGGCGGTTCTCCGGCGGTCTGTTCCTTGGCCAGGGAATAGTAGATGGACTGGAATATCTCACTCAGCCGTGTTTTAACGATGGTCCCGAGCACCATCTCCCGTCCCTCATACTTCACAGGGCAGGTATAAACGATGGGAGAGACATTCTGGATCCAGTCAATGGAATCTACCGCTTCCTGCGGAACGAAATATTTCTCGGGACGGATGTTCTGACTCCACAAATCAATCTTATCGACAATGGTCAGCAGCAGCGGGTCAAGCTCTTCCCGCACTTCCGCTTTCTCAATAGCGCCACGGTTCATACAAAAATCATTCAGCCGCTGGAAAAATCCGGTTGGCCGCAGCATGTTGTAATTATCGGTACGGTCCGCTTCCAGTTTCAGCGTCCGGACGGTCTTGATGGCATTGGCTATCATGGGATCGACCGGCGCCAGATCCCGTTCAGGCTGCACAGCTTCAGGAATGGCAATCTCTGCCGTTTGTTCCGGCTCCGGTTGTTTCGGTTCCGGTAATTCCGGCGCTTCCGGGACAGCTTCTTCCCATGGTTTTTCCTCTTCCGCCACTTTGACAGGCGCTTCACCTTCTTTGATCCTGTAATAAAGATCGGAAAGGATCGTGTCACTCACACGCAGTGTCGAGGTACTCAGTTCCTGAAGCAGCTGGGCATCCGTCAGCTGCTTGCGCTGGTAACGATCAAGATAATCCCAGGCCTGAAGGGCCTGCCCAATGGTGTCGATATAGACATTGATGTGTTCCCGCAGCTCCGGCTGTGTCTGTCCCTGGCTGAGTTTATTTTTGATGATTGTCTGAATGCGGTCGAAGGTGTTCAGTGCACCGGGAACGTCTTTTTCGGTGAGCGCTTTGACCGTCAGGTCAAATTCGATATGAGGGATCAGATCGATCCGGCTGTACCATGCCTGTGTAAAACGCAGTGCCGCGATGATCCATGCCGGATGAGAAGAAATGGAAAGCTGCCGCATCGGCAATGCGGAAGAAAGATCCCGGGGCTGATTCTGGCTCAATGCCGCCTCGGCCCGCTGGTTCAGCACGTCCGTGTTATCAAGCGTTTCACCGGAAGCGCTTTGGGTTTGAAGCCGGGCCTGGTCCAATGCCGTAATGACCGCATCCCAGATGGAAACACAGCGGTTCTGTACCCGCAGTTCGTTCAGGGAGCCTGAAAGCAGATCGCTGATAAGGGCTGCATATTCCGTCGAAAGCGGCGGCATTTCACTGTTGAACGAAAAAACACTCAGCAGCGGGATCAGCGCACTGCGGTTTTCGCTCTGGATCGGATAAGTCAATTTGCCCTTATACTGCAAATCAGCCATTTTCTTCCCGTAAATCACCTCGGGAATGGTCTGGCAGAATTTGCGGATGTCATCGGCAAGCATTGCCGGCTCCGCATTGGCCCGGGCGATGCCCCAGTCAATGAGCGTGATGCGGATCTGTCCCGCATGTCTTTCCCAGAAAAGATGCTCCAGCGGTTTGATATCCACATAGGCGATCTTATTTTTGGCACAGGTCCGCAGCAGCTTGGCAAAGCTCAGCAGAATAGAGAGCCGGTCCGTAATGGATTCCGGCAGTTCCCGCTCAGAATGGGTTCCTACAGCGGCTGTCTGCAGCTGCAAGAGACTTTCTTCCGGTTTGAACAGGCCGGAAAATTCCTGGTTGAAACGAGAGGGATCATCCGTTATGATGGTCGGAACAGGAATGTAGCCAAGCCGTTTCAGCGCGTCCGGTTCGGTGAGCACTTCATTTCTGAAAAGCTGGTTGACCTTCGGCAGCACACGCAGCTCACCGCCGCCGTTATCCTCATTCGGAGTAATTTTCAGAAAATACCGCTCTTTGGCCGAAGGATCTTCGAACTCATAAGCAAGCGTTGACCCTCCCTTTTTGTTTAATCCGGTGTATTGCAGCGGGATATTCCGGCTTTTGTCATTCACACTCGTAATGCTTTTGATCATTTCGTCGTAATAATGTTCGTTCATAGCGGTCATTCCTCTGTATCAACCAAATACGTAAACGTCTTTTCTGCAGTATCCAGCAGCACCGCGGTCCGCGGGAAACGTCTGGTCTCGATCCCGGCAGTGCCCGGATTGATGCCGTAACGCACGCTGCTGTCTCCGTAACTGATCGGCCTGTCCTTCAGTTCCATGGTGAAGAACTGCCACATGTTCACCATCCCCGTCACTGAATAAGTAAAGAAACCGGGAGTATGAGTGTGGCCGAAAAGAAAATGCGGTGTATGCAGATTTGCCGGATTTCCAAACAACCCCCGTGTCACAATGTTCAAATCTCTCGGAAAAAGGTAACACTCGCAGGGGTGCGGCTGATAGTCACTGTTACGGTGGCATTCATAAGAGCATCCGTGGAACAGGGTGAATTCTCCCGCCCCTTTTTCCGGATAGATCCTGACCGTATCCCGTGACAACCGTTTCAATAATGTGTTATTTTCCTTTTTCCCCAACAACTCTCTGCGCTGTGTGAGCTGAGCGCGATATTTTCCCTGATCTTTGTTATTCTCATCCCGTTCCGGATGGGTCAGCCAATATTCCCAGTTTCCCTGGACTGCCAATCCCAAATGCTTTTCCAGGATCTGCAAATCGTTCAGTACCGGCTGTGTCAGGTCATCTTCCCCGGTTGATTCGTCTGCATGTCCAAAGAGATCACCAAGGAACCAGATATCGTCCAATCCCCCGCGGGTTTTCTCCGCAGCATGGATGAAGTTCGTCAGCGCTGCATAGTTCTCATGCAGATCCGAGATGACCAGATGACGGCGGCTCAGAGGGCCCGCCTTTCATTAGCCATCTTGAAACTGCGCTGAAGAAGTTCCGTCAGCAAATCGGATAACCGGGTCTCACTGATCTCTGTCTTCACTGCAGCAGCCATCGCCGCAGCGGCTTTGGAAATAGATATATCGCCGGCGATCTGATTTTTCAGCGCTTTTTCCAACGGGAACATCCGCCGGATGTTATTCCTGCCGATACGCAATCCGCCGCGAACGACAGCGATTCGGTTGTTTTCATGCAAGCACAGCCGGACTGCTGCGGCAGCAAGCGGTTCAGTGTCCCGGCCCCATTGTCCGATCTTTCCAAATGCCTCACCCATGCACTTTTCTTTCGGCATTTGCAGCGTGATTTTCGTGACCCATTCATCGTATTGCAGGTCATTCTGCCCATCCGGAGCCCAGAAACGGTCAATCAGCAATTCACGGAAATCCGTCCCTGTTTTGATCGTCAGTTTTGCACCGCATGCCAGCAGCGCCACTGCCGCGTCACCGATCCGTTCATCCGCGAGAGTCCCACCCAGTGTTCCGCGTTCGCGGACGGTTTCATCGTTCACTGTTTCAGCAGCTTCCGCAAGCGCAGGGACATTCGCTTTCAGCAGCGGCGATGCAGCCAGCGCAGAAAGGGTCGTCAGGGGACCGATCTCGATCCGGTTTCCTTTCTGTTTGATCCCACTCATTCCCTCCAGCTGACTGATGTCTATCAACCGGGCTCCTTCCTTTGTCCCGGCAGAAAGACCGGTTCCGCCCGCAATAATGCGGCTTTCCGGTATCTCCAGCAGTGCGGAAACTTCCTGAACCTTTTGAACAGTGGTGATAACTGTCTGCATTTAAACCAATCTCCTTTATATCTATCTATATCATAACTCAAAATTGAAGAACAGGATACCCCAATCAGCAACTTTTTATCTTTTTTCTGAATTTCCTGCCATTTTTCATTTTAACTACTCAACACACATGAAAAATAAAATAATGTATAATGATATGAGGTAAAGATATACCAGGGATAACACGGAGGCTGCTTGAGAGAAACTGCCATACTTGAGATTGGTCAAACACCGGTCGCGGACCATTGGGACAAAAGCCTGCTGGAAATAGCCGGTGAACCGGTCCTTCAGATTTTTGAGAAGACCGGTCTGAACACTGTGGACGGTGTTTTCTTCGGCAACATGCTTTCCGGCGCGGTAAACAACCAGCTGCATCTGGGTTCCTACCTCGGAGACTGGCTCGGTGCCCGTCATACCGAAGGGATCCATGTGGAAACTGCGTGCAGTTCGGGAGCCTCAGCCTTTCGGCAGGCACTGATGGCTGTCGCCTCCGGAGATATCGACACAGCCATCGCGGTGGGTGCGGAAAAGATGACCGACGCTCCGGCAGAGGAAATCACCGCGGAACTTGCCGCTGCGGCGGATTCGGAATACGAACGGGACATGGGCGTTTCTTTTACAGCCATGAACGCCATGCTGATGCGGCGTTATATGGAAGAGTACGGCTGGGAACGGAGCAATTTCGCTAATTTTTCCGTCAATGCCCACGCAAACGCGGTTCACAATCCCTGCGCCCGCTTCCGCAGTCCCATCAGCCGGGAAAGTTATCTGCGTTCGGAGATGGTCTGCGACCCGGTGAGCGTACTGGACGCCCCTCCGGTGGTGGATGGAGCAGCCGCGGTCCTGATCGTCCCGCTGGATTATGTGCGTGGACAGCAAGGCATCGTACGGATACTCGGGTCTGCCGCCGCCACCGACAGCATGGCGCTGCACAGCCGCAAAGATCCGCTATGGCTCAGTGCCGCGGAACGCTCGGCAAAACAGGCTTATGCCCAGGCCGGCGTTCGTCCTGAGGATATTGACCTGTTCGAGGCACATGACGCTTTCACCATCATCAGCGCGCTTTCTCTGGAAGCATGCGGTTTTGCCGAACGCGGACAGGGGCCCCGGCTTGCAGAAGAGGAGCAAATCACCCTCAGCGGACGGATCCCGATCTCGACCCGGGGAGGGCTGAAAGCCCGCGGGCATCCGGTGGGAGCTACCGGTCTCTATCAAATCGTTGAAGCTGTCCAGCAGCTGCAGGGCGTCTGCGGTGAAGGACAGGTCGAAGAAGCAAAAATCGCCATGACGCAAAACATCGGCGGTCTTGGCGTGAATGTGATAACAAATATTTTTAGTTGTTAGTTTTCAGTTGGTAGTTGATAGTCAGCAGGAATTACTGCGAACCAGTAACCAGCAACTAACAACCAGCAACTAACCACTGATAACTAACTACTAACAACCAATAAAGGAGTGCATATATGGAATTCCACATCTCCGGCAAAGCCAGAAAACATTATGACTTTTCTGAGAAACTGTTCACGTACAACGGCAACGTGATCTTCGCGGATGTCCGTGCGGTACGCGAGTTCACCGCAAAGATCAATACGGTCCGCGCAAAAGAAGGCAGAGAACCGATGTCCGTCGGTGAACTGAACGCATTGGGACTCATTGATGAGATCATGCACGCGTTCATGGACGAATACCGCAAACAATATGCACCCCGTCTGAATGTGGAAGCCTATGACTGGCTGGACGAAAAACTGGGAACAGAAAAATTTGATGGTGTTCTGAGAGAATTCTGCGAAGAGTTCCCTCCGCTGGCTGTCCTGAAAAATGAACAAACCGTCAGTGAATATCTGGATACGAAGACTCCGCAGGGGCTGAAGAACCGTTATGACACGGTGGAAGAGATCATGATGCTCTGGATCACCAACCGCAACCCGGCTGCCATGAAACTGGCAGGAGAGCTCTTTGACGAAAAAGAACTGGTCCAAAAGTGCGATTATAACAAGCTGATCCTGAACCTGGACGCTTTTGCCCGCACCAAACCGACAGTGGAAGGCTTTTCTTTTATTGATTATCTGCGCCAGCCGGCCCTCCGTCATCCGGATTCCCTGTTTGACCAGCTGGACTTCATCCGCCGCAGCTGGTCCGCAGTTCTCGGGGACTTCCTGCGACGCATCCTGCGCGGTCTCGACATGATGCGCGAGGAATACAAAGATCACGGCTTCGGCGGCCCGGGAGAAACACATGTGCCTTCCTTTGATGGGCTGGACAGTGATTACGAAAACTTCAGCGCGGACAGCGAATGGATGCCGCGCCTGGTGCTGATGGCGAAAAACGCTTATGTCTGGCTGGACCAGCTCTCAAAGAAATACGGCCGGGAGATCCGCCATTTGAACGAGATCCCGGAAGAAGAACTGCAGAACCTGGCAGACGAAGGCTTCACCGGGCTCTGGCTCATCGGACTGTGGGAACGCTCCAAAGCTTCCCAGACCATCAAACAATGGTGCGGCAATCCGGAAGCCCTGGCCTCTGCCTATTCACTGGCCGACTACCGCATCGCCGACGATCTGGGCGGCGAAGATGCCTTCCAGAATCTGAAATTCCGTGCCTGGCAGCACGGCATCCGCATGGCCTCGGATATGGTCCCGAATCATATGGGCATTGATTCCGACTGGGTGCTCTACCATCCGGACCGTTTCCTTTCCCTGGATTACTGCCCGTACCCGACTTATGGCTTCAACTGCGGCAACCTTTCTCCGGACCCGAACATCGGCATCCGCATCGAAGACCATTACTTCAACCAGCAGGACGCGGCTGTTGTCTTCCAGCGCATTGACTACCGCACAGGTGACACCCGCTACATCTATCACGGCAACGACGGCACCTCCATGCCCTGGAATGACACCGCCCAGCTGAACTATCTCAACCCGGAGGTCCGGGAAACCGTGATGCAGACCATCCTGAATGTCGCCCGTCACACGCCAATCATCCGTTTTGACGCAGCCATGACCCTGGCCAAGAAATCCTTCCAGCGCTTGTGGTTCCCGGAACCCGGCAGTGGTGGTGACATTGCCACCCGAGCCGAACACGGCCTGACCAAAGAAGAGTTTGACAAAGCGTTCCCGGAAGAATTCTGGCGTGAGGTCGTGGACCGGGTCGCTGTGGAAGCGCCGGACACCCTGCTGCTGGCGGAAGCCTTCTGGATGATGGAAAACTACTTCGTCCGCACACTCGGCATGCACCGTGTTTATAACAGCGCCTTCATGAACCTGCTGCGGGACGAAGATAACGGACGTTACCGCATGGTGCTGAAGAACACACTGGAATTTGACCCGGAGATCCTGAAGCGCTATGTGAACTTCATGAACAACCCGGACGAAAAGACTGCCAAAGAGCAGTTCGGTGACGGAGATAAATATTTCGGCATCTGCCTGCTGATGTCCACCATGCCCGGACTGCCGATGTTCGGTCACGGGCAGCTGGAAGGCTTCGGTGAAAAATACGGCATGGAATACAAAAAAGCCTACTGGGATGAACAGGTCAACCAGGGTCTGTTGGAGCGCCACCGCCGCGAGATCTTCCCGCTGCTGCACCAGCGCAAGCGCTTCGCGGAAGTGCGGAACTTCGCTCTTTACAACTTCGCAAACGGTTATGGCAACGTAGACGAGAATGTCTATGCCTATTCCAACTATGGAGAAGGCTACCACACTCTGGTGGTTTACAATAACCGCTTCAATGACACGGAAGGCTTTGTCAAACAGTCTGTCTCTTTCGCACGCAAACAGGGTGACAGCAAGGTCATGACCTCCACCACACTCTCCGAAAGCCTCGGTCTCCATGCGGACCCCGATTACTTCGTGATCCTGCACGACCACATCCGCGGTATGGACTACATCCGCTCCAGTGAACAAATCTGCCGCGAAGGACTGTTCCTGAAGCTCCATGCTTATGAGTATTACGCTTTCAATGATGTTTATGAGGTACGGGACGACGACCAGCACACCTGGCGCCAGCTCTTTGAGTGGCTCAACGGGGACGGTACACCGGACATCCAGGAAGCGCTGGAAGAGATCCGTTACGGTTCCATCCTGAGACCCTACAAGGGCTGCTTTGACGGGAACAAACTGCGCTGGCTGCATAATGCCATCGGTACGAAGATCCGCCCGGAAACCTGGGATGAACTGAGGAACGGGACCTGGATCGACTTTGAAAACCTCTCCAACGCCTTCCGGGCTGAATACGGCTATCCGAAAGCATGGGGGAAGGATCTTTTCAATCTCTACATCAGCGGCATGACCGCCATGCTGCATGACCCGATCAGCACCCGGGTACCGGACATGCAGCAATATGCGGAATCTGCCCGCAAAGTCTCCGAAATCATCCACAGCAAACCGACCCTCTGGATCATGGAACTGATCGCCGGGCAGGAACGTCTGCTCACAGAGGACCTTGCCGAAGACCGGTCTGACATCCACGAAAAATGCCACCTGACCAAGCCTCTGGTGAAGGATCTGGAGACCGCAGGACTTTATGACATCAGCCCGAAAGAACAGGCTGAGATCATTGAATGGCTATACTTCAGCATGGACAGCATGAAAGGTTGGACCGTTGAGACACTTGATGAGGATCTGAATAAACTGCTCGAACAGGGTGACACACAGAAACTTCTGAAGACAAATTTCTATGACAAGATCCTGTGGTTCAACCATGAAGCCGCGGAAACGCTCACAGACCTGATCCGTATCAGCGGACACTACCTGAGAGCTTTCGACCCCGCCGGCAGTGCAGCCCAACAGATCGAAGACACACTGCTGTTTGACAAGGCTGCTGATATGCTTGCGGAACGAATCGAGAACGCGGAATATCATTTCAACCGTTTGATCGTCCGGGAGGGTACGGAAGAAGAGGCTGAAGAAGTCTCCGATTCCGCTCAGGATCTATGATTCTTGTAACCGGCGGAACAGGCTTTATCGGGCGTATCCTGGTCAGCCATCTGGTCACACTGGGATACCCCGTCCGTCTGCTGCTGAACCCTTCCCGCGATTATCCGAAGCTTCCGCGCGGTGTCTCGGTGGAAGTGGCGATTTCCAGCATGAACGATGAACGCAACCTGCGTGCTTCCATGAAGGATATCGACACCGTCTTCCATCTGGTAGGCACTGAATGGAAGGGAATCCACGCTGAATATGAAGAAGTAGACATCCGTGCGGCACGGATGTTTTCAAATGTCGCAAAACAGATGAACGTGAAGCGGTTCATCTACATGAGCCACATCGGTGCGGACAAATCTTCCGCTTATAACCTGCTGCGGGCAAAGGCACTCGCTGAGGGAGCGATCCGTGAGAGCGGAGTGCCTTACACCATTGTCCGCAGCGGGATCGTTTACGGACAGAACGACCACTTCACCTCCACGCTGCGGGATTTCGTTTTGAAGACCCGCGGGCCGCTGCTGATCCCAGGCGGTGACCCCACCCTGATCCAGCCGATTTGGGTCGAAGACCTGATCACGGCGCTGATGCTTTGTATGGACGATAACACCACACTGAACCAGACCATCTATACAGGCGGGATCGAGACTTTCACCTTCCGGGAAGTGCTGGAATTGGTGATGCAGACGATCCGCAAGAAAAAACGCATCGTACCGATCCAGGCATCCATTCTGCGGCAAATCTACATCGCCAACGAACAATGGTTTCCCAAACGCATCCCCATGTATTTCTGGCTGGATTACATGGCGGAAGACAGGATCACCGCCCTGGATATCCTGCCCCGGGAATTCGGTTTGATGCCTACCCGTATGACACAGAATATCGACTACCTGCGGGGTGAATGATCAAATCCGCTCACAGCTTCCGGTTAAAAATCATCGCCGGCATAGTAAATCTTCACGACAAGCTCTGTACCGCCGTCCTTTGGTTCAACATTACCATAAAGCAGCAGATCACCAAGATATGCCGAGCCGTTGTTCATCGCAAGAGCAAACAAGTCAGAACCCGTTGATTCATCATAGGCAATGTCATAATACTTTTTACAAAGCGTTTCCAACAGCGTAATAAAAATGCCTTCCACATTTTGCTGCTGTTTTTCGTCCGCGATCTTTGCTTCGAAATTGATCCGATTGATTAGATTTTCACCCTTTTCCTTGCTGTAATAGAGGAAAATACTGATGTCTTCATCAATCACAGCTTTGGAGGCGCTCTTCCTTCCTTTTTCCTCAAAGGAGACTGAATGACGTCCGCTGTCTTTGACCGCCGTTCTCACGTTATTGTAAAAATCATCAACCGGGATGCCGAATGAGACGGCATACTGCTCCGGATCAGAAGGCGGTGCAAAAACCTGAGCTTCCGGTTCATAGACAGGTTCCGGTTCCGTATAGGCAGGCTCGGTATTCATGCTTTCCGGAGTAAACGGGGGCAGGGGAGCAGGTGCGTCTGCAGGGATCTCGGTGGGAATTTCAGTCGGGACTGCCGTTGGGATCGCTGTCGGCATTTCCGTTGGAATCGACGTCGGAATTACAACCGGTTCCGAAGCGGGTTCCTCTGTTACGGCATCGGTACCGTACATCTCTCCTCCGTAAAGCTGAGAGGCAGCAGCCTCCATCCCCGCCGAGAAGATTTGTGAAAAAACACTGACCGCATGAATGATGTCAGTACTTTCAGACGTCCCATTGCTCTCCTGAAGCAGCGGTACAGCCAAAGCGGAAGAAACGGACAAAAGCAGTATGGAAAAGGCGAGAAAAATGCTCATCACAGATCGATTCATGGTATCCCTCCCGGTTACGGTTTTCTTTATTCCTCTTAATTATAAAGCATATCACCTTATTTTCCGATTGTTTTTTCACTCATTTTTCCATATGCCGATGCCACCAATCACAGCCGTTTGACAGTTAAAATATATTATGCACATTTCCTTAAAATAACAATGGTATAATGAACTCAAATTAGGAAGGAAGCACAAAATTGTTCAATACCCAAACATCAGCATAATTTGGTAAACAACTCTTGAACAGGATAGGATGAGTTTTAGAATCAGAAAAGCGGTTCTCAGTGACCTGAACGCGGCATTGCAGCTGGACCGTGAAGCCTTCGGCGTGGATGCCTGGACACTTCTGGATTATATGGGCATTTTTTCCATCCGGAGCGTAAAAAAATTCACCGCAGAAGATGAGGGACAATTCGCCGGTTTTGCCGCAATGGAGTTTGACCACCGAAGAAGGGCCGCCTGCCTGATGACGCTGGCTGTCCGGCCGGAATTCCGAAAGCGGGGAATCGGAGAAGCGCTGCTCCGTACCTGCGAGGAAGCCTTTCCCGGGAGAAAATACTATCTGAACGCAGACACAGCTAACGAAGAAGCGATACGGCTTTATGAGCGGGCAGGATACCGTCAGACCGGCATTGAACCAGACTATTACCTCAACGGTCATGACGCGGTCATTATGGAAAAATGAAAATGAGAAACAAGAAATACGGTTTGATTATTGATGTGATCCTCCTGCTCGTGATCGGGCTGGGGATCTTTTTCCGCTTTTACAACATGAACTGGGATTCCGGAGCGCTGCTGCATCCGGATGAATACGGGCTGACAAACACGCTGACCCAGCTGCATATGCCCTCTTCCGTTTCGGATTACTTCAACACGCGTATTGCTCCCATGAGTCCTTATAACAAATACGACACAGCGGGGGAAACCATCGCCAACGGACCCGACAACACCATGCGCTGGGGACAGCTGCCGATGCTCATCATCCGCACCGCTGCCGAAGCGCTGAACCGCACCGGCTATCAGGAACTGCGTACCCTTGGACGTTATCTTTCAGCCATCATGGACGTAGGCTCGATCATCATCCTGTTTGTGATCGGATGCAGGCTCTTTAACCGCCGCATTGCACTGTTGTCCTGTGCTTTTTTCAGCCTATGCGTACAATCGATCCAGCAGTCCCACTTCATGACCGTTGATAATTTTGCCGTCTTTTTCACCATGCTCACGCTGCTTTCCGCAGTTTCCATTGCACAGGGTCAATATCTGCAGCGGGAAGAGAACGGCGCTTATAAAATGTCCCGCAGCGGATGGTTTGCCATGGCCCGCTTCGGTCTGTTTCTCGGTCTGACCATCTGCTGTAAGGTCAACCTGGCCATGCTGGGCGTCGTGCTGGCTCCTGCCGTCTTCATTTCGTTCGCTGACGTAATGCTGGTCAGCCGCAAAGATTTCGGACGCATCATCACCCTGGCTGCAGCCAGCGCGCTAACTGCCATCGCCATAATGGTCCTGGCCTGCCGTCTGTTCCAGCCAATGATGTTCCGGGCAAAGACCGGGAACACATCTTTTTTCACCTTTGCGCTGAACCCGGACTGGGTCCGCTCTATGAACGTAGCCGCTACAGAATCCGGCGGTGTCGGAGGCGGACCTCCCTCTGAACAATGGTCTCACCGCCCGGCATTCTTCTTCGCCTGGGAAAATCAGGTCCTTTGGGGAATGGGGCTCCCGCTGGGACTGGCCGTTTGGGGCTTCCTGATCGCCGGCTGGGTCTACATGTTCCGCGGAAAAGAAAAGAACGCATGGAAAAGCCTCCTGCTGCCGCTTTTCTGGGCGACGCTGTTTTTCCTCTTCATGAGCACGCGATTCGTCAAAAACAACCGCTATTTTCTGCCGGTCTACCCAAGCTTCTGCCTGGCAGCCGGCTGGGGGCTTGTCACCTGGTTCCGGAATTCCGGGAAAGTGCTGAGCCGCACATTGTGCTGCCTGGCCGGGCTTATCGTGTTAGGCGGTACGCTGGTTTGGTCCTCTTCCTTTATGCGCTCTGTTTACGGGCAGAAACATTCCCGTGTGGAAGCCGTTGAATGGATCTATGATAACGTTCCGTCCCTTTTCCAGCTGGCTGATATGGACGGAGAAACACTGAATGGGACAATTTCTGTTCCCGCGGATACCACTGAGCTCCTCACACAGGATGCCGTCCTCACCAAACGGTTCCGTCCTTACACCGATATGACTGTGAATACATTGCGGATCCCGAAAGCCCGTCTGCTTTCCGGCGGACCGGAAGCCGAAACCGTTACATTGATCATCGAGATCTGCAATGAAGACCAGGGCGGTACCTGCATCTCTCATTCGGAAGCCACGGTTGAGGCCGATATACGGGAAAAGAAGCTGGAACTGCCAATCCGCAGCGCGAAACTCGTCAAAGATGGATTGTACAGCCTGAGCGTGTGGATCAAAGAAGGACCTTCCCTGCAGCTGCGGCGCGTTGTGATCGCCAACGAAAACTGGGATGAGGGCTTGCCTTTCCGCATGCGCGGTCTGGATCCTTTCGGTCAGCTGTACACCGGCATCACGAATGAGGTCCGCTGGTATGACGTCCAGGACAAGGTCGACATGTTCATGCGGGTCCTGCCGCAGGCAGACTACCTGATCCTGCCCTCCCAGCGCGGCATCTGGAGCGTGTGCCGTATTCCGAAAACCTACCCGATGACCATGGCTTATTATCAGGCGCTCTTCGACGGAACGCTTGGATTCCGCCTTGTCGGTGAATTCCAGCGGCCGATCCAAATCGGGCCCTTGTATATCTCTGACCTGGCAGGGACCGTCTCAACGGACATGCCAAAGCTGCCGGTGGTCAATCTCAGCAATTGGGCTGCGGAAGAGGCCTTCAGCATTTATGACCACCCGCCGGTATGGATCTTCGAAAAGACCGAAGATTTCAGTGAAGAAAACCTCAGATCCTTCCTCGAAAGCTTCGACCTCAGCAAGGTGGTTATCCAGGGGCCGAAAGACGCGGAATGGGACTGACAAAATAAGAAATAAGAAATAAGAAATGAGAAATAAAATAGCGGAATCGATCTCACAATCCGACGTATTTTCCGTTCTCGTCATCGGGGGACTGTGGTTCTACTTCCGCAGCGAAATCGGTCTGAAAATCGGCGAGATTTGTCTTTCACTGTTCGGTAAAAACCTGAGCGGACGGAACCTTGTAATCCAGATCGCTGTTTATGGCTTGCTGATTTTGCTCAGCATATCGTTCCCCATCTTGCTGCAGCGGCTGATCGATCACAAACCTGAATTCCGTCACGCGGCAAATGCACTGATCCTGCTGATGCTTTCCATTCCCGCCGGACAGCTGCTGGTCATCTGCGCCAACCAGGTTCTGCGCCGGGATGATTACTGGGAAATCGCTGATGCCCGGCAGTATGGTTTCCCTGGCTCCATGTTTTTTGAAATACAACGGTATAACGGCCGCTATACCGGCTGGGGGCTGCGCTCGCTGCATGCCTTACTCCCCAGTATCCCTTACATTGACGTATTCCTGTTTCTGAACCTGATCCTTCTGACAGCAGGAACGACCATGCTGTGCCATCGTTTGCTCAAAGCACAATCCGGACAGGGAAAAGGCTATCCGGGGATGCGTCTCCAGGCATTTGTGATGGGTTTCGGACTGACACTGGCTTTCGTGCTGATGGCTTCCAACATCTTTGAATTCTGGTTTTGGGGATCCGGGACCATGGTCTATGGTTTCGGTGTTTCCATGTGTGTGCTGACCGTCGCCCTGGTGTGGAACGCGTCAGAGAGCTCTTCTTTGCTCAGCAGGAAGATGATCCTGCCGCTGATCACCTGTTTTCTTACCTGCGGCTGTTCGGAACTCTGCACCGCTTCACTGGCTGCCTTTCTCGTGCTTCTCCTGATTTGGCTGCGGATCCGTGACAAAAAGTGGAACGGTCAGGTGCTTTTCTTTATCGGTGAAATGCTGCTTTGCTGCATTTTTATTCTCACAGGAAGCGCCAGCCTGGATTTTTCAGGAACAAGCGCTCACATACAGGAACAGGCTGGGCTGTTTGCACGGCTGCGCGGCATTTTTGAATGGGCATTTAACGGGCTGCAGGGATATACCTTTATAAAAAGCCGGACATTGATCCTGTTTCTCCTGACCGCTTTCCTGGCAGGTACACAAACAAGGTTTGAGAAGAACACAAAGGTCCGCTGCCTGATCCTCGCTGTACTGCTGACGATCATTGCCCATGCAGTCTTGATGATCAACACCGCGCTGGATTATATGCCGCCCCGGGTGATCACAGTCGGGATCTGCTGGTATGTTTCCGCCATGTCACTGGTCTGTTTCATGGCCGGCTCTCTGCTGTGTCCGGAAAATCAGGGGCACACGGACCGGATCAAATTAATGCTGTGCGCATTGTTGTTCATGATTGCCGTGAACGGTTTCTTTCAGGAAAACATCGGTCCTGTCCGCAGCATCCGCCAAAGCTGGTACATTCGGGACCATCTGATCAAAATGTCTGCAAACAGTGAAGAGCCGCTTCTGACCTGTGCGCTGCCCTCTCCGGGCAGTTCACAGGCTGATCTTTCAGCAAACCCGCTGGATGATTTCAACATCGGGACCGCACATTACTATCACCTTCCGGAGATATCTGCTGAAGCCCTGTGTCCTCCCTACGGGGACCGTTTCCTTCCGGAGGACCCTTACAGAGATTCTGAATAAATTTTTCTACTGCCTTTTCAGATGATAATAGGAAAGCCCGTATTCCTCATGGGCTTTTTCATAATCCACGTCGAGCATTTCCTTCACTTCCGGAATGATCCCCTCATACCCGCTCAGGTAAACGATCCAATAAGGCTGCCTGGTATGCATATCTTCCAGAAATTCATCTTTCATCGCCGGTTCGACCGGGAAATGTCCAAAATGGTATGCCGCAAAGCGTGAACAGGGAATCAGGCCGGAATTGAGATAAACCGCAGGTGTCGCATAAAGGACCATCGCAGGATCCTTTTCCTCATCCGGGATGGAAGCCGCATAGGCAAAAGGGTCCGGCTCCGAAGCCGCACTTGGTAAATCAGAAAGCAGCGGTATGTCTTCATGAACAAAAAATACAAGAAGAACCAGGGCCAGGAGCATTTCCGGAATTTTCGGAAAGTCGGCATAAAGAAACAGCACCAGCATCAGAACCGGAACGAAAATCACAAAATAATGCAGGAACTGGTTGGTCTGCCACAGGGTCACGGCATTGACTGCCACGATACCGATCATAATGAGATCAAGCAGCCTGACACGCTGTTCCCGGATCACATGGATCAGGACGATCAGCATTGAAATCCCGACCGGCAGGTAACGGTCGAGGAACTCCATCCCGGCAAATGTTTCATGGGAGCGCCGGGCTGAATATTTAAAATTGTAAAAAATGGTCGAGTAAAGCAAATCGTCCAGCGCATGTTTTGAGAGGAAATACAGAAGGATCGGAATGCAGATGACGGCAAAACCCAAAACGCCAAAAAGCATGTTTTCAAACAGATTTCGCCATTTTCTCCGAAAAATCAGATATATGCCCACGACAGCCAAACCCGAACAGATCGTGAACACATTGTTTGCACGAATAAAGAATGAAAAAGCCAGGCAAATCCCATGAAGAAAGGCATAACGCCGCGGATGCAGCGGCTGGTCTTCCACATGGGCGGCATAACGCACCAACAGGAACAGGCTGCAGGCAATTGGCAGAATCGACCACTCCTCACACAAGTTTCCGCCCTCCATCTGTTTGCAGAAAACCGCCATTCCGCACACCAGCGGAAAAATTGAAAAGAAATTCACACGCTCATCAGGATCTGCGGAAAGTTTTGCACGGAACAGGAACCAAATCGTCAGAAAGAGACCGGCTGTCTGCATCAGGAAAGTGAGTGTCAGCTCCGCATTTTTTGTTCCCTTCAGCGTACCGACCGCCTGAAGAAAAAACAGGAGCGGACCTTTGTTGTCCCATATTTCCGAATACAGCGTTTTTCCCCTGCGGATCATCAACCCGACAAAACGGAAAAAGGCCGAATCCACCCCGTAATTGTTCGGATAAAGCGGACTGGTGGTGGAAGAAAACAGCAGCATGGTTCCCACAGACAAAAAAAGGATGATGAAACTGAATGTCCAAAACTTACCGTTTCTTTTCATATGCTGCCAATGCCTCCGGTCATTGGCAATTATAACGGAATACTCATAAATTTCAGACGCTGCCGTGAAATTCCGCTGACTTGTGGTAGAATTTCATCTGTTAAAAAACCGCACACCTTTTGATCTCAGCTGGCGTGCTGACGGAAAAAAGTCAGCTGTGCTGAGAAGAGAGAAAGGTGGAGGAACAAAACGCAAAGGAGTTTATACTTTCTATGACTAACGTTATTTCCATGAAAGCGTTACTGGAAAGCGGTGTCCACTTTGGCCATCGCACGAACAAGTGGAACCCGGGGATGAAGCCATATATCTTCACCGAACGCAACGGGATCCATATCATCGACCTGCAGCAGACTGCGAAAAGCCTGAATGCGGCTTACGCACTGGTCCGCGACACTGTGGCTGCCGGAAAAGACATCATGTTTGTCGGCACCAAGCGCCAGGCTCAGGAAACCATCCGCGACGAAGCCATCCGCTGCGGCATGCCCTACGTGACCGAACGCTGGCTGGGCGGTATGCTCACCAACTGGACCACGATCGCTCAGCGTATCAATGAGCTGGAACGCCTGGAAAAACTGCGCGACACCGGCGACATCAAAAAGCTGACCAAAAAAGAAGGCTTGATCGTTGAACGTGACATCGCCCGTCTGCAGCTGCGCCTCAGCGGCGTCCGCAACATGAAAGAACTGCCGGGCCTGATTTTCGTCATCGACGTCATGCGCGAAGCCACCGCCATCCATGAAGCGAACCTGAAAGATATCCCGGTCATCGCCATGGTTGACACCAACTGCGACCCCCGCAATGTGGACTATGTGATCCCCTCCAACGATGACGCGATCCGCGCGATCAAACTCGTTGTCGGCAAGATCGCTGATGCAGCCATCGAAGGCAAAATGATGCGCGATGGCGGCGAAACCGTTTCCGTCGAATTCTCTGCTGACACCAATGCCGCCGCCGCCGGCCGTCTGGCTGCCGATGACAGCGACACCAAAGATGAAGACCTCTTCGGCGCTTCCACACTGGAAAAAATCAGCAAATCCGCTGAATAATTAGAGTTATAAAGGACGATTGAATAAAATGGCTATCACCACTGAAATGATCAAACAACTGCGTGCCGACACCGGCGCCGGTATCCTTGAATGCCGCAAAGCGCTCGAAAATGCCAACGGCGACCTGAAAGCCGCTCTGGACTATCTGCGCGAAAAGGGTCTTGCCCAGGCTCAGAAACGTGCCACCCGCCAGGCTTCCGAAGGCATCATTGAGCTGTATTCCCACATGGGCGGCCGCATGGGCGTCATGCTGGAACTGAACTGCGAAACTGACTTCGTCGGCAAATCCGAAGCTTTCCAGAAACTTGCTCACGAACTGGCGCTCCAGATCGCCGCTGCCGATCCTCTTTACATCAAAGAAGAAGACATCCCGGCTGACGTTCTCGAACGCGAAGAGAAGATCGCTACCGCCAAGGCCCGCGAAGAAGGCAAGAAGGAAGAGATCATCCCGAAGATCGTTGAAGGCTCCATCAAGAAATTCAAGACCGAAATGGTCCTGATGAACCAGCCTTATATCCGCGATGAATCCATCACGATCGCTGACCTGATCAACCAGAACATCGTCGCCCTGCGCGAAAACATCGTTGTCCGCCGCTTCACCCGCTACGCTCTGGGTGAATCCACCGAAAGCGACGAAAACTAAGAAAAAAAAGAGGATGCCTTCCGGCATTCTCTTTTTTTAATGAAGAGGAAAGAATGAAGAATTATGAATTTTGAAATTCGTTTCTTCATTCTTCATTCTTAATTCTTCATTTCAATGAAAGGAGAGCCATGGCCGACATAAAATATAAGCGCGTATTGCTGAAACTGAGCGGAGAAGCGCTTGCTCCGCAGGGTGCCTCAGGCATTGATCCCGAAGCTGCCAAAATGATTTCCAACCAAATTAAAAATTGTGTGCAAATAGGCGCGAATCTTGCAATAGTAATAGGAGGAGGCAATATTTGGCGCGGGAAAGTCGGCCTTGAGCTGGGGATGGACCGTGCGACAGCAGACTATATGGGGATGCTGGCCACAGTCATGAACTCGCTCGCCTTGATGGACGCACTGGAAAACATCGGTGTGACCACCCGAGTACAGACTTCGATTGAGATGCGTGCCATCGCGGAACCTTATATCCGCCGGAGAGCACTGCGTCACATTGAGAAGAACCGTGTTGTGATTTTTGCTGGGGGAACGGGCAATCCGTATTTCACGACGGACACTGCTGCGGCTCTCCGGGCCGTTGAAATAAATGCTGAACTGCTGATCAAGGCTACGAAGGTGGACGGCATTTATGACAGTGATCCGAAGAAAAACCCAGACGCAAAGAAGTTTGACCGTCTCACTTACATGGATGCGCTGAACAAACAGCTGCAGGTCATGGACGCGACTGCCATCTCCCTCTGCATGGAAAATCACATGCCCCTGATGGTCCTGAACCTTTGGGAAGAAGGTTCACTCAGAAAGGCCTTGATGGGTGAAAAGGTTGGTACGCTGGTTGAAGCGTAAAATGTTGTCAGTAGCCGATTCGATGAATTTTTTGAAAATCCCTTTGATTTTCGGGGAAAAGTTTGAAAATCATCATTTTTGATTGGAGAAAAGGAGTATCCTGATGAAAAAATCCATTCTTGTTTTGGCGCTGTGCTTTGTGATGCTGTTCGCTGTCGCCGCTGTTTCCGCCCAGGAAGCCACTGAAGGCTTCACTGTGACCTATCTCGAAAACGACTGCCTGGCTGAAGTCCCGACCGACGAAACCGCATATGCAGCCGGTGATGAAGTCACCGTTCTCTTCGAACCCGTTGCCTACAAAGATTATTTGATCTTCTACGGCTGGGACATCGACGATGACGGCGTTGCTGACTTCGGCTACAACTTCAACAAATTCAACATGCCCGAAAAGGACGTTGAACTGAAGGCTATCTGCATCGGCGCATATGCCGGCGGTTCCACCTGCACTGGCTGCCACCTGCACGGCAAACCGGGCGCTGTGAAGCTCAACACCTTCACCCCCTATGCTTACAGCTACAGTGAAAATAATTAAGTCAATTATTCAAACGAATAATTACAGACTGCCCGGGAACCCGGGCAGTTGCTGTTTAATTTATCGGGTATAATACGAATTGGAATTGGAGGTATTATGATCTATCGTGATTTCCAAGACATCAAATTGTCCGCGCTCGGTTTCGGCACCATGCGTCTGCCACTCAACCCCGACAAATCCATCGACGAGCCACATGTCTTCGAGATGACCGACTATGCCCTCGCTCACGGGGTGAATTATTTCGACACCGCCTATCCTTATCATGCTTCCAAATCCGAGATCGTGATCGGTCAGGCGCTCGCACGCCATCCGCGGGAATCCTTCTACCTGGCCACCAAGTACCCGGGCCATCAGATCATGGATGCCTATGACCCGGCTGAGATTTTTGAAGAGCAGCTCCGGAAATGCAGCGTGGATCATTTTGACTTCTACCTGCTCCACAACGTCTGTGAAGTCTCCATCCCGACTTATGAAGACCCGCGCTGGGGCATCATCGATTATTTCCTTGAACAGAAAGCTCGGGGCCGGATCCGCCATTTCGGGATCTCCTCCCATGCCCTGCCGGATAACCTGGAAAAATTCCTGGACCGACACGGGGAACACATCGAATTCTGCCAGATCCAACTGAACTATCTGGACTGGACGCTGCAGAACGCCGAAAAGAAGTACAGGATCCTCAGCGAACGCGGCATCCCGGTGTGGGTGATGGAAGGGCTGCACGGAGGCCGGCTCAGCAATCTCTCTGATGCAGAACTGGAACGGCTGAAGGCGCTGCGCCCGGATGAAACAGCCACAGGATGGGCTTTCCGCTGGCTGCAGGGGCTGCCGAATGTGAGCATGATCCTCAGCGGCATGTCTTCCATGGAGCAGATGAAGGAAAACATCAAAACCTTCGAGACCTCCTCACCGCTGAACGAGGCTGAAAGCGCCGTTCTGAGCGAGATCGCGGAAGGGATGAAGAATGCCCTGCCCTGCACTTCCTGCCGTTACTGCTGCGCCGGCTGCCCGATGGGACTGGATATCCCGCTGCTCATCAATGCCTACAATGACGCCCGGCTGCACCCCACCTCCTTCACCGTTTCCATGATGCTGGACACGATGCCGGAGGACAAGCTGCCCTCGGCCTGCATCGGCTGCGGACAATGCGCCCAGGTGTGCCCGCAGAAGATCGACATCCCGAAGGCTTTGTCCGAATTCAGCGAACTGGTCCCGAAGCTGCCGAGCTGGAGCAAGCTGTGTGCGGAACGGGAAGCGGCGGCGAAAGCGCTGAGAAATAAGAAATAAGAAATATGAAATAAGATTTTTTCAGGAAAAGGAGATTTTTATAATGAAGTTAGCAATCGGTAATGATCATGTGGCAGTCGAGATGAAAAATGAGATCAAGGCCCATCTGGAAAGCAGAGGGATCGAGGTCATCAATGTGGGGACAGATGAACCCGGCAGCTTCGATTATGCGATCAGCGGTTATAAGGTCGCGAAGATGGTCGCCGGCGGCGAAGTGGACGGCGGCGTGCTGATCTGCGGCACAGGCGTGGGCATCAGTCTGGCAGCCAACAAGGTGAAAGGGATCCGCGCCTGCGTGTGCTCTGAGCCTTTCACCGCAAAACTCTCCAAACAGCACAACAACACCAACATCATCGCCTTCGGCGCCCGTGTGGTCGGCGTGGAACTGGCCAAGATGATCGTCGACGAATGGGTCGATGCCCAGTTCCAGGGCGGCCGCCATGAAAGACGCGTCAACATGATCATGGAGATCGAAGCCACCCAGCACCTGGCTGCGGTCGACAACCCGCAATAACGAACCTGAGTCGGAGGGGTACGGTTATCCTGCTGCCGCGCAGCCGGCACAGGAGAACTGTCACCTTGTGCGTTCCAGCACAGGGGACTGGCTCGTGCTGCGGCGAAGCCCGCACACGTGCCTGTCCTCTGCTGCGTAGTTGATTTGCAAAGAAGAACTGGGTGTTTGAAAAACTTTGTTATACCTGATCAACGCAACAGGGGAACAGGCACCTGAGTCGGCTGCGCGACTACAGGAGCCAGTCCCCTGTGC
>CAYWKZ010000014.1:0-35014 GCA_964459115.1 uncultured Leptolinea sp.
GCAGCATACTGGCTGGAAGGCTCCTCACATCCTGAATATGGAGGTAATACCGTGATTGCAGCCCATTATATGGAATATGGAGAGCCGGGACCGTTGTTCAGGGTGAGAGAACTGCAGGAAGGGGATGAAATCATCCTCTATTCGGAAAACACAAAATACATCTATAAAATCGACCGGTATCAGTATGTTCCTGACAACTACATGGAATATCTGAAAAACCGTCCGTATGCACTGACTCTCTTTACCTGCAGCGGATTCAATTGGGATACCGGTATCTGGGAACAGAGGGTGATTGTTCTGGCTTCACTGTTCCAGATAGATTTAATAAAATGAAATAACCGGCGGACGCTGAAGAATTTGGGCCCTTATAAAAGGAAAAATAGCGTCCGCCGATGTTGAAATCATAACACTATATGGAGAAAAATGACAAAACAAATTCTGAAAATCATTTTGTCACTTGGCGCAATCACGCTTTCTTTGCTTCTCGGACTGAATGCTGAGAAACTTTTCGTGAAAAATCTGGGTTTAGTCACCATTCCGGTTCCTGTCAGAGAAATCGAGCCTTACACAGTAATCACCGAAGACATGTTTACCACAACAGAATTTACCGGTTACATAAAAGACTTTGATTACGCGGTCAGTTACTCATCACTTGATGGACGAATGACAACCGGTACGCTTGCCGCGGGACTCCCGGTACCAATGGCGTTCATTTCCCAGTCAGCCGGCTTTTACATGGATGATCCAAAGCTCGAAATCGTTTCAATACCGGTAGCACCGGGACAGATGATCGGCGGAAATATTTATCCGGATCAGTATGTCAATCTATATATCAGGCAAAAGGCTGCGAGCAGCAATTCATCCTTCTCTTCTCAGGGGTTTGCTGACAGTATCCCATTACGGTTCGAAGAAGAGCCGGATCATGAGATCGTAAAGATATCGAATCTGAAAGTATCAGCTGTACTTGATGAAAACGGGAACGATATTTACGCCTCAGACAGCAAGTTATCCGGAAGAACCCATGCGGAAATACTTGTGCTTGCCGTCAGGCCGGATCAGGCTCAGACCGTTGTGGAGGCAGCCGCGAACGCGATGAGAGACAATTCTGAAACAATGCTGTGGATTACGATCGCCAACAGCAAATAGGAGATAAGCTGTGATTGAAATCAATATGGTAAAAGTTTTCTGCGGGATTCTTATGGCTGCGGGATTGTTTGTCCTTATGGACATGCTTGCAGACCTGTTGTTCAAAGCGATTTTGATCGGAGCCGACGCTCTGGATGCTGCGATCCATCGGCGTGATAAAAAAGACCCGCGGTTGCTGCTGTATTCGGAATTATCAGGCGGAATGCATGCCCTGCACGGAACCGCTCTTCCGATTGCTGCCGCTATGTTGCTTGGTATCCTCGAAATCCGGATGAACCCCGGGAAAGAAAGTTTAATTCCTGCCTTCATGTTCCTGTTGTGGGGAACAGCAGCTGCATGTCTTTCAAATATCCGCTACTTTATCAGCTGCAACGCGCACGCGGCTCTTTTTGTCAACAAATTTTATGCCGCTTATATTTCACTGCAAAACCTGGAGAGGGCTTTTGATGAAGCGTGCGCTTCAATTCCTGACGGTATTATCAAAGGCAGGTGTATATCAGCCGCGAAGCATATGGCCGTGGGAATGAAATGGACTGACGCTGTAAACGAACTGGACGATGGGACTACCTGCGGAAAAGGGCTTTCTATTTACCTGAAACTTTTCGAAAAGAACCTGTCTGACCCGGACGAGAGTGCAGCGAGTTATTATTACAAGATTTTCTCAGGCGATGCTCGGATAATCAGGAAGAGGATGTCGGCAATGAAAAACGCGGGACTGATGCTTGGCATCGCATTGCTCGTGTATTCCGCGGTCGTCATTTACCTTCAGTCTTCTGCGTGGATGCCGGTATCCGCGGCAGTTTTCCTCTCAACAGGAATTCTGCTGGCTTTACTGATGATAAGTTTCAGAAATTTTTGTATTGACGGGAATTTGCTATGACGGAAAATCTTTCACAATTAAAAATGATTCTTCCAATTCTTGCCGCTGCCGCGGCTGTTTCAGTTTTTGCGCTTTGTCAGATTCTTATTCCTGTTTTTCTCGGAAAAGTTTCCAAAAAGGTCCGGAAGAATCCATCAGAGGTTGATAACTGCGCGGAAAAGGACGAAAGTCTCAAATATGAAAAAATAATCCGGAAAGAGACTCTGGTTTATACCTGGATGATCAATGCCGCGGGATTTTTGTGCCTTGGGCTCCTCATAGCAGCAGCGCTGTTCCGGGAAAAGCTCATTGAAAAAGCAGGAATGGAGTTATTTCTTTCACTCATCCTGATTCTGTCTGTCTCTGCTTCTTTCTGTATTCTACAGGATAAAAGATGGAAAGCCAATGCTGTCGAGAACCTGTTCCTTTATATCTGTTTTTTCGCAGGCATGGTACGCGACCTTCATCAAGGCATCCGCATAATGCTTTTTGAGTCGGATACGGACTTTCCCCTGAAAAGCTTGCTTATGGAAATCCAGAAAAACAATCCGGGAATATCCGGAAAAGAATTGGTGATAACCGCAGGCTGTGTTTTGCAATCCCAGGACCTGATCAATATATTTGAAAATCCCGGATCTGACATTCTGGAGAAAAAAAGAGCTCAGAATACGATCAGAAAAATGGATACCTTCAATACTGTCTGTGTCTTTCTCTCTTTCGCGATCATCCTGGCTCTTTGTTTTCTGCTGTAGGATATGGAACACTATACATGGATTGAGTGATACGAATGTGTAGCAGTTTCATTGTGTTTATATTTTCTGACATTCAAGTAAAATACCCTATAAAATAGGGTATAATAATCTTGATTGAATGAAAAGGAAACACTTATATGATTCGTACATTCATTGAAGTTCCGCTGTTTACGAAACGCTGGAAAGAAATAGGCCTTACTGATTTTGATTTACGCCAACTCCAGATCATGTTGCTTAAAGATCCGGAATCGGGACCTGTTATTGAAGGAACAGGTGGTATCAGAAAGGTTCGTTTTCCTTTGGAAAATCGTGGTAAAAGCGGCAGTGTCCGCGTCTGTTATACAGATTTTGCCGAATATGAGGTAACGTATCTCATTACTGCATTTAAGAAAAAAGAGCAGGAAAATCTTTCGGATGATGAGAAGAATGTGTTGCGCAAACTCGTAAAATCGTTGCGAGATGCGGAACGTGACAGAAGGAGGTAATCATTATGACAACACTTTTCGATGATCTTCAGGAAGGATTGCTCCAGGCAATTGATTATGCAAAGGGCAATGGAATTGCACGTACTGTAACATACCAGATTGATCCTGTCATTGAATTCGATAAAGACCAGATTCGAAAAATCCGCGTTAATGCACATATGACACAGCATGTTTTTGCTGATTATCTTGGCGTTTCAGTAAAAACTGTTGAAGCTTGGGAACGTGGTCGTACGCATCCAACGGGGCCTGCATTCCGATTAATGAGTTTGCTCGCAGCTAATCAAACGCAAACACTTCCTTTTGTATCAATTGAGCATCGGTAGAAAGTGAACTAAACTACCCAGTACAGCTGAACTGGGTAGTTTTTCCATATAATTTTCCTATCGAATCAAATCTGTCAAATATTAACAGCTGCTCAGAGTGATCTGTTGCTTTTTAACATTTTTCATGTCCAGTTTTGAAAAAACGTACTTGCCTTACCTGTTCTTTCTTCAGTTCCCAGAATACAGCCTGTACCCATTTTCCCCTGGATGTCCAGCCGTTCTCAAGGGGTGAGATATCAAAGATCCGATCCCAGTTCTTTTCCATGTAAGTTTTTCTCTCTGTTTCCGAAAGAGTTTCAAGAAAAGCATCCTGCCGTTCATCCTCTTCTTCTGTTTCGGAGATAAGATACCTGTTCAGGACACAGTGCCAATTGTCAAAATCCGAGAGAAGCACATCTTTATCCGGAATTTCGATTTCGATGCAGCTATAGAGTTCTCCACCGTTTCCGTAGCACCATCGTTCGCTGCGGAGATCCGGTTTCGCATGTTTCCAATTCTGGATATACCAGGCCCAAACAGGAAACTTCACGCCTTTCGGTGGTGGTCCTATCTTTTCCTTCATCTTCTGAACGAGCCAGTTATATGCATCTAAAAAATCCGGATCGATCTGCGCCGGATCGCAGTGATAGACACCTTTTGTCTGAAGCAGCTCCCATATTGTGACCGGCTGAATAGTCCACAGAATCATCTTTTTTTCTCCTGATAGTAAATATACCCGGTTTCTCAGGATCTTATCCTTTTAGAGCAGTTTTTCTTCGCACAAATAAAGGAGATTATTTTGATTTCTACTCAGGAAGGGCAAGCAATACGGGCTTTCCGGAAAATCTCTTGGAAATACTCTAGTTAGAAATACTTATTGTTATTTTTGCGAGGAAAATTTTTCAGTTTCAGACAGCCCCTGTTTTTGTATTTAACAGAATAGAGGGGGACAAACAGCATGAATTCTTACAGTCAGATGGTAAATCAGCCGGTCACGATGGAACTTCATGTAAAGTCGATTCTGCTCCCGAATGAGGGACCCGTACGGGATTTCGCTGTGTTCAGCGGCGTGGACAGCTATGGAAAGAGCATCCGCTGCGTGGGTTATTTCCCGGGCTTATCAGTCGGTATGCCTGTCAGAGTAAACGGTACTTACCAGATATATACCGACAGCGGCACAGGTTATGAATTGCTTGAGATCAAAGTGGACAGTTTTTCCATACAGAAGTTTACATGCACTGCGGAAATCAGGCAGTTCCTGCTGGGACTCAATATCACCGGCTGCGGACCAAAAACAACAGATAAGATCATCGCGGTATATGGGATGGGTACGGTTCATGAAATTATGGACTCGCCTGACAGGTTCGCCGCGGTAAGTATTCCCGGCGTCGGAGAACATATAAGAAAATCCATTCGGGACGCGGTCACGGATGTGATCTGCATCCATGAGGCTTATTCTTTTCTTCTCAAGGCAGGGTTCCCTGAAAAGCAGGCATCGAATCTGGCGGACAGGTTCGGGAGAAAAACTGAGAGCGTTTTCATTTCAGATCCTTATTCCTTTACACTTTTGTGCCCCGAGATCCCGGTGGATATGATCGATAACATCCTGGTGAAAAACGGCAGATATTACGCCGCTTCCGCTGACAGGATCGCCTCTGCCATCATGTACAAATTGAGACTGGATACAGCTGCCGGGCATGTTTTTTCACTTGAATCCGAAGTGCTGTCCTTCGTTATGAATCTGCCCGGGCTTTCCGCAAATATCACCGGTTCATTCAGAAATGCTTACAGGGACGCGGTCGGAAAACTTCATGTCAGTCACCAGGCGGAAATCAGCGGAAAAGGATATCTGTACCAGTCAGATATGAGGCGTGTCGAAAACAGCGTATCTTCGCTGCTTTATTCGATCCACCGGAGTCCGGCGCGGAATCCGTATAGTTCGCCAATGCAGTTGTTCCGGCAGAAGGAAGAGCTTTCACTTGAACAGAAGAAAGCGGTTTGGAATGTATTTGAGAAGCCTCTGAGCATCATTACAGGCGGGCCCGGAACGGAAAAATCCTTTATTACCAGAATTATTTATGAGGCGGCGGAAAGCGCCGGGCTGCTCTGCAAAGCCGCAGCTCCTACAGGAAGAGCTGCTCGAAGACTCGACAGTGCGATATTCGATGGGCGCGATTTCGACGACAGCAAACGGCCGGAAACCCTTCACCGTCTTCTCAAGGCGACAGGCAGTGAGGGAAAATTCCTTATGAACAGCGGAAACCGCCTTCCGTATGACCTTCTTATTGTGGATATTTCTTCCAACGCGGCTATGGTCGGGACATTTGTAACCCCGTCGGACTTCGCGAAAATGCAGCAAGCGGGCGGACAGTTCATCAATCTCGTTTCCCGTAATGAGCCGGTGAAATATACCGATATCATGTCATCGGCAAACCCGCTTTCATCAAGGATCGTTTCCCTTGGATGATCCGAACAAGGTCGTCATGACTATTAACGTATCCGGGTACGCGCCTGTGGGTATCCGCGAAGGCGATTACATCGATATTATCGGTACCGTCTCCAATTACGACACATCCGATGCCTATGCCAATTCACTGGCCAATATCCTGTCGGATGCCCGCAAGAAGGCACTGGCGGAAATCGACGCGGATGACCTGTCAAAGAAGATCTCTGACGTGGATTTTGGCTTTGCGGACGATGTTTCTTTCGGAGACGCTTATTACTGTGATTGGCTTGCAGTTCACTACGCTTGGCGGTAACTACCCCCGACGGGACAGAATCGTGCCATGCCCGGCACACTCAGAGAGGCTGTCCATGAATCGAAATTTTGGACAGCCTCTTTTCAATGGAAACGAAGATTGTTTCAACCGCTGTTTCTTCCGAGGTTTGGGAGCTGCTGCTCTGCAAAAAAGAAATCGGCTCTGCCTTACGGGATGATAACCGTTCTAATATCCTGCCGATGTCATGTGGATTCATACAACAGTCCCGGCAGTGAACACTCATCGATTCGTTCCTCGCACCTTTGCCGTTATTCGTCCTATCCGTATTTCTTTCACTGCATTTTACAGATTATAATTACATAATCTGTGGAATAAGGAAGTAATTATGCTGAATAATAAAGTTGCTATTTTGATAAAAAAAGCCGCGCTGGAGTTTGAGAAGATATCCAATCCGTTCTTTGCTGAATACGATCTCACTTCCTCTCAGTACAGAATTCTGAAATTTCTTTATGCACAACCGACGCGTACGACCAGGGTCGTTGATCTGGAAAGGGCGTATTCCATGACACATCCTACAACACTCGGGCTGATTGAGGCATTGGAAAGGAAAGGATTCACAATACGTATTGAAAATCCGAATGATGTCAGAGGAAAACTGGTGGCTTTGACGGAAAAAGCGGATTCGCTGCAGAATGAACTGGAAGCACTTGGCGAAAAAATCGAAATGAAGCTGACCGAAAGATTATCAAAGGAAGAAAGAGATTTCCTTCTCGTTCTTCTGCAAAAATTACTTGGAATCAATAATTGACGCGAAATAAACCAGATAGAATATTGAAGCTATCTGGTTTTGTAACCATGTTCGATGAGTCAAGCAATTTTTGTGGGCAATATGAAGATGGTCATAAATAAACCTGTTTCAACGAATTTTTTTTTAGGGCTTTGGGCATCCCTTCCGCTTGCCCGGGTCCCCAAGCTCTGCTTGGGGGGGTATATTCTAGGGCTTACTAAAAATTGGGATGCTCTCATCCATCACAGAGCGATGAGGGTGCAGAGTGGAACCGTCCCGCTGTACCTGTATATCAGCGGTGTCTAACCACTTTGACACACCTTTCAGAGCAGGGTTCCCACTGTCACCATTAAAATTTCAATTCCGCTGACGGTACTCTTTCGGCGTCATGCCGACCGTTTTGCGGAAAACGTGGCTGAAATAATTCGGCTCATTATAGCCGATCTCCAGCGCGATATCGGAAAGCTTCATATTTGTGGATGTGAGCAGTTCTTTGGCTTTTTCCATCCGCATGGCAGTGAGATAGGTTATGAACGACTGCCCTGTCGTCTGGGAAAAGACCGTACTGAAATAAGCCGAGCTCATGGCCACGTGGTTTGCCACACTGATGAGTGAAATGTTCGGATCACAGAAATTGTCCCTCACATACTGCTCTGCCAGGTTGATCACATGATGATTCCTGATCTCCCCTGAATTCCCCTGACGTGCGTTCAGAGCCTTTTGTATCAAAGCTCCGGCTGTCTCACGAAAACCGCTTTTACTGTCGGCGCCTTTGAGAATATCATACTGGCTGCTGAGTTCGGCAGCGATATCTTTTTCATCCGCCTCAGGATTGGCCCGGGCAATCATCTGCACCGCGATCTTGACCAAAGCGATCAGCGCATTATAACGCATCAGACGGCTGTTGAACTGCTCTCCCGCGGGAGAATGAAAGATCTCATCCAGCACCGCATCCGCATGGTTCGAGTCGGTATTCTGGATTTTCTGTTTGAAAGAATCATAAAAGGGCGTATTCTGCCGGAATATATTTGCCGATACCTGTGCCGTATCACTGACATTGATCACCTGCCCGGCGGCGATCCCGCTCATGGTTTTCAGAAGACCGTGCGCCGTTCGGTAAGCCTCACTGATCTCACCGAGCCGCTGCACATCATTACTGATGACCGTCGTGATCACCGGACAGACATCCTGAAGTTCGTGACGCAAAATACTGATGAAACGATAGACCCGTTCGTTCAGTGCCTCCGGGTCGTTGTCATATGCAAGGATCGTCATGCGGTCAGCGTTGTTGAAATAAACCATCAGCATCTGTGTCTCATCCAGCACTTTCAGCACCGTGTTTTCCAAAAGCTGATGGTCGGCATGAGGCGAATCGAAGGAGCAGACCGCCACCAGATAGTGTTTCCGCATGATGTCCATCTTCAAACGCCGCATGCGGTCCAGCAGCTTGCCGGTATCGGCCTCATCATACAAAAGCTGCCTCAGAAAATGCTGGCGCAGGACCTTCATCACCTCATCTTCATCCAGCCCGACAGGAAACGCCGAACCGCGGGCGGCTTTATCCTTTTCGATGCGGGCCGCCATTTCCTCAATGACTTTCACCAGGTCCGCCTGCCGCACCGGTTTGAGCAGATACTGATCCACGCCCAATCCGATCGCCTTTTGGGCTGATTCAAAATCGCCGAAGCCGCTGATGATGACGACTTTCAGCCAGGGCATTATGACCTTGCAGTTTTTAATCAGGTCAAAACCATCCAGAAACGGCATGCGGATATCCGTGATCAAAATATCCGGCATCAGGTCCTGCATCATCGCCAGTGCCATTTCGCCGTCAGATGCCTCACCGCACAAAGCATAAGGGCCGGACATGTTTTCTATCACATTGCGGATGCTCTGCCGAATGAGTAGTTCATCTTCCACGATAAAAATCTGATACATGAGGCCCCCAATAAAAAACAAAAACTGCGCTGTCTTTATTTTAGCGCAGTTTTTGTTTTTCTAAAGGGAACCTCTAAAAAGTCAATTTTTTTCTGTCCCGTCCCATACCCCCGCACAGGAGTTTTTAGAGGTATCCTAAATTCTTTACTTGCCGAAAGAAAACAGGGATGTCTCTTTTTCAGCAGTGCTTTCGTTCACGTTCACCGTCGGGATCACATCCTTGCCGAGGACCAGCTGAGGCATGGCGCCTTCCGGCACGATGATGAATTTGTCCGTCTCCTTGATGGCGGAAGCATTCAGCTCAGAGACTTTCAGCTGGAAGTAGCCGGGGTTTTCGTCGTAGATCTGGGCCATCAGGCGTTCTTTGGCAAGGTCCGCCTGCGCTTCCAACTCCGCGGCTTTCGCCTTTTCGGCATTCAGTTCCTGTTCCAGGATCGCGTTTTCCTTCTCCGCCTTGATCACTTCCCGGCGGGCGATGAGTTCCTTTTCTTCCAGTTCCGCCAGGGTCACCTTCTGCCGGGCAGTTTCCTGCTGGGCAGCCTGCTGCACACGGATCTCAGCTTCCTTCTGAACGGCATTGGCTTTCCCCTCTTCTTCCAGCTTCTGAGCCTGAGCTTTTGCCTTTTCGGCATCCAGCAGGTACTGGTTCGTCTCATTGATGACCTGCATCGCCTGTTCGGAGGCCTGAACATCCGTCACGACCACGTTGTTCACGTACATGCCGATTTCGTTCGTCAGCTTTTCAAGCTCATTTTCGATGCAGTTCCGCAGGGTGTCACGCCCTTCCGCGACAGCATTGCCGCGCAGGTCATTCTGACCGACACAGACCTTCATCGCCTGGCGGGAGAACCCGTCCAGCTGATCCTTCAGCACGCTGTTTTCCCGATAGCTCTGGCGGTAATTCACATAATGCCGTGCGATCTCATCCTTGGTGAAGTAATCGACCGTACCGTCCGCATTCACGGATTTGATGCTGGTCAGCGAAGGGCGGAACACCTGTCCGCGGATCTCCACATAAACCGGCTGCATGTCTTTTGTGAACACCTCGTCATCGGCAACGGAAAAAGAAACACCTTCGATGTTGTAGTTTTCCAGCTTGACATAGAGGCCGAAGTCATTATAGATGCCGCCGGGACCGACGATATCGACGATCTCACCGGCGCGGATCTTGACGCCCATTTCCTGCTGTCCGAGTCCCTTCATCAGGTAAACCGGTTTGAAGAAGATGAAAGCTCCGACCAGGAGCAGGATCACGACCAGGACAATGATCCCGACTTTTGTCGCTTTTTTTGCTTTCGGGGCAGAATAATTCGGATTGGAATAATTCTGGTTATTATAATTGTTTTCAGGCTGATAATTTTCCATCATGCACCTTCCTTTCATTTCGATATAACAATCATATCCGTTTCTCAATGTTACTTCAACTGCAACAGGTACAAAATAAAGCAGTCTATTGCTGCAAATTCTAAAAAAATCTATCTGCGTTCAAACATTTCTTCGCAGATATTGTATGGTTACAACATATACTGTTTTCTCTTTTTCGTTGATTTTATAAATTGCCAAATAATTATCGATCAAAAGCTGCTTATAACCTTTTCCTGCATAAACACCTTCCAAACGGTCCTGATGTGAATATGAAAATGTTTTGAGTTTTTTCAGCGCTGACTGAATACGGTCGGATTGTTTTTTTGCACTATCTGCAGACAATTTCACAAATGCAATGTATTCATAAATTTCTTCTATATCTCTGTATGCGCGGGGATAAATCAAAACCTTATATTCATCCATAGTATTTTTTGTCCAATAATTCAAACGCTTTATCTACCGGAATCAATTCACCCCCGTTTGTGACTTCGTTTTCTGCGTCATAAATTGCTTTGTCAATTCTTTCTGATTCGACATAACGATCATAATACTCGGTACTCATAATAACCATATCACTATATCCGTTTTTTGTAATGAAAACAGGCTGTTTCGTTTTGTGAACGAATTCAGACAATTCATTTGTCTTTCTTAAATCCCGAATAGGAATAATTACCGGCATATTCTCCTCCTGAATGATTGTATTAATTATAGCATAATTATGCAATATTTTTTCAACGATATACGTCCTGCCTGCGTTTTAACGTTATGAATGATTATTCCTTTTTTCGTGATATGATTAGTTTGAAAATTAATAAATTGGAACGCTAAATGAACAAAAACGAAAAGCAACGATGTGTGATAATCAGCGCAGACCACGGTCTGGCGATCGTCTATTTTTTACAGACCGATGTGGTCCAAACCATGCTTGACCGGGGGATCAAAGTTGTGATCCTGACCGATGACGGCGTCACCGACAAAATCTGCGAAAAATTCGGTCAGGAAAACCTTTACGTCGAAGGTCTGCGCCTGGAGCAGTGCAAAAAGTACTTCAATGATGTCGACCACACGGATCAGTACTGGACACATTTCCTGCGCTGGATGGGCGGTTCAGACAAGGTCAACACCACCGCCATTGACTGTCATCTGCGGCAGCGCGCACACGAATCCACGATGACGGAGAAACTGGTGCGCATCCCGATGATCCGCTCAAAGGTGAAGCAGCTGCGCAAATCCGCGGATGCCCGTAAGGCCCTGGTCAAAAGCCAGATGAAATACACCACCCAAATCTACGGAGACCTGTTCGAAAAATACCAGCCGGATCTGGTGATCGCGAGCACTGCCGGCTGGCGGCTGGACCGCTACCTGCTCCGGGAAGCCGCTGCCGCCGGTATCGAGACCTGTCTGGCCGTGATCGGCTGGGACAACCCCAGCTCTTACCGTCTGCCAGGCGCCCCGATGCAGTGGGCGAACTGCTGGTCCGCCGAACAGAAACGGGAACTGGTGGATGGGGCGGACTGGAACCCGGAGCGGGTCAACATCGGCGGCATTCCGACTTATGACGGCTATTTCCGCAAGACCTGGCGCATGAGCCGGGAGGAATATTTCAAATTGCATGACCTGGATCCGGAGCGCAAGCTTATCTCGTTTGCCTGTTCCTTCATCACCTTCTCACCCAACTATCAGGATATCGAAGCGCTGGTGAAACTGGTCTCCGAAGACAGGCTGGCTGAGCCTTCTCAGCTGCTGATCAGGCTCCACCCCAATCACTTCATCAAAGGTTCCCTGTTCGAAGAAGAAGCAAAGAAGATCCGGGACCTGATCAAAGGGAAACCCTACATCCACCTCATTGAACCGGTGGCACTGGGCGGCGATCTGGGCTTTTATTCCGGGGAAGACATGCCGGAAAAGGATTCCATGATGGCCTGGTCGAATGTTTTCTGCACGGTCTATTCCACCATGGTCGTCGAGACTGCCATCCATGACCGTCCGATCGTTGCGGTCTGTATCGATGCACCGGGCGGCTGGAACAAGCCGGAAAAGTTCTGCCTATCGCTTTCGGAAATCGGCGAATGGCCGACCCATGAACGCTACCGCAACGCTAAAGCCGGACGCGTCGTTTACAACGAAGAACAGCTGCGCGAGACACTGGACCTTTACCTGACCCACCCGGAAACGGATCACGCGGAACGGGTGAAATTCATCATCGACGAATGCACCTTCACCGACGGGACCTCAGGCATCCACACGGGCGAATATTTCGCGAAACTGGCCGAAAAAGCCACTCACCATGATCGTCCTGTATATCAATGGGAAGACATCAACGAATAAAAATCGCGGGGAACCCCGCGTTTTTTATTCGTTGATTCCCAGCACCCATTCGCTGGTGTCGCGGTAGATGAAGGGAAGTCCTTCACAGAGCTGCGTGATCCAGTTATCTCCCTCAGCAACCCAGGAATTGATCCCAAAGAAAACCAAAACCGCCTCGCCGGCATTAACCTGGCGGCGGATCTCATTCATTGTGTCCTGATACCCTTCCCGAACCTGTTCACTGGAAGGATCCACCGGGTCCAGCAGGGCATAAGCCCCCCGCCCGGTCCAGAGGTTGACCGCCTCGATCTGGTTGGAATAAAGGATCTTATCCTCCGGCAGTTCCCGGATGATCTGCATCGCCGGTGACGTGTTCCAGCCTTCCCAGCCCCAGCCATAACCGCGTTCAGCCATATCATCCAGGTGCGGAATCGTATCCAAAATGAATATCACTGTGAAACAAACCGTCACTGCAAAAGGCAGAAGCACCGCGAGGTAGTCCCGACGTGTCAGCATCCAGCCAAACAGCACCGGCGGGATCAGGAAAAAGATCATGAATGCCGGGAACAGGATGCGCTCCTCAATGTTGACCGAAGCATCAAACAGCGAGATCGTCAGGATCACGAATAGGTTATAACCGAGGATGAACAGCAGCCAGGTCCAGATGCTGACAACAGCAGGAGAAAAGCCTTTTTTTCTCCGTCCTGCGATGACCATCAAGACTATACAGAAGAGAATCATCAGAGCAAAAATTCCGGCCGTCACCCAAACCATCCAGGCAGTCGGAACCTCCAGATTTCCGTAACGGGCAGGGAACGCCCAGCGCCACAGGATCACGACCCCATGACGGAGGTCATCCATGGTCACCCAATGGGAAAGGATCTGACGGTTTGAGGCATTTCCCGTGGCCAGCGCGTTGCGGACTAACCAGGCAGCGATGAGCGGCAGCGCCCCACAGAAAAGCCCGCCAAAAGCCCTGCCCCGTTTTCCGCGGCAGAACACAACGATCGCACCGAAGATCGCACAAAGCGAGACGATGCCGATATAGCGTGCCAGAAAAGCACCGCCGCAGGCAATGCCACAGCCCAGCCACCACAGGAACTTCCCGCTCCGATAGCCCCGCAGCATGCAGATGAAAGCCAGGAAGGTGCAGAAATAATAGACCGGTTCCGACATAGCATAAAACTGATAGTAGAGGTAAGGCTGCAGGGAAAGCAGCAGCACCCCGCCCAGCAGCCCTGCCCAGCGGGAACCGCTCGCCAGCCAGACCAGACACACGACCAAAACCGTATTGAGGACAAAGAAAATCAGGCTGACCCACCAGACAGCCAGCTGCCAACTCACGCCGAAATACAGCGGAACGGAAAGGCAGATGGAATAAAGGGGAGGAAAATTGGTGATCGCTTTCAATTCTCCCGCACCGCCTTTGCGGTAATATCCGTTTCCTTCAGCAATGGACCGGGCGCCATTGATATAGTTCACCGAGTCACTGACCAGTCCCACGCCGTAGGGCGTACAGCGGACAAAAAGATAAACACTCGCCGCGATCAGCAGCACAAAAAGGACAGCGAAGATCACTTGTCCAAGCTTCTCGTTCTTCCGCATCGGTCTGTCCGGTTCAATATGTATCAATGGGTTTTTCATTCTCATCCTCTATTTCGGCTTATTCATTTATCAGGACAGTCCCATATAGGGACAGTCCCTGCTACTTCATTCTTCATTCTTACTTCTTCATTGTCCGCATCCAAACGCCACATGCTCTTCGTACGTCCTTGAAAAGTTGTGATAAGGCGTGTTATCACAGCGCGCTCGGAAGTAGAGATAGTCCGTCTGCGGTGGGTCAGCCACCGCCTCATAAATTGCAGTATCCGGGCTGCAGATCGGTCCCGGCGGAAATCCGTCGATCACATAGGTATTATACGGCGAATAAACCATCACGTCAGCCGCCGTCAGCGGCATTTTCCACCAGGAATGGCTCCCCTCATCCCAGCCGAGCCCGTATTGGGCTGTCGGGTCACTCTCAAATTTCATCCCTGTACGAATGCGGTTATAAAAAACCGAAGCGATGGTTCCATACTCAGAGGGAGACATCGCTTCCCGCGCGATCATCGAGCTCAGAATGACCGCCTGATGCAGGCTCAGTCCGTTTGCATGAAATGAATCTTCATAGGGCTCCCGGACCCGGCGGTCAAAGACATTGACAAAGTTGATCAAAAATTTCTCCAGAGAAATATTCCGGCTCATCTCATAGATCCCGGGAACAAAATAGCCTTCCAGAGAGGTTTCACCGGCAGGATGCAATTCCGATGGATACTTCCTGGCAGCGTCCAGAAAATCCTGCCCGTTGAAGGAGAATTCATAGCTGTCGATCAATTCCGCGATCTCTTCCAGCCGCATACCGGAAAAGAAAGCAAAACGCACCAGTGAATTCCCGGCGGCCGTGACCAGGTCCGTGATTTCCGGAATCGTCAGGGAACCGCTGAGCGCATAACGTCCCGGGTTGATCAGCCGGTCCGCACCGGTATAGACCCAATAGATGCGCAATAATTCGGAATCGCATGACAGTCCGTCAGATATTTTCCCGATTACAGAGGTCACGCCCTCACCCGGTTCGATTTCCATCAGAAACTGTCCACTGTCCGGATTGACCGGTTCGAAAAACTTTCCCAACACATCACTGCACTGTAAAGCCAGACGAAGCCGCTGCAGGGAGCTCAGATTTTCGGAAGCCGGTCCAAGCGCCTGTTCCGTACGGTTTACCCTCATGCGGACGGACAAAATGCCGCCGATCAAAACCAATAAGACAACAAGGAGAATCGAAATGACCAACCATAGGCGACGTTTGCTCATTCCCGTTTCATGCTCCCTGTTCCTGATCGCTGAGCACAGACAGCGGACTGCTGTAATAGGTTTCATCCAGATAGCGCTGCAGGATCGTCTGCGCAGCGTTGGCGTCCAAATGGCCGAGACGCTTCGACCGCCGGACGCCCATCTCTTTGAAGCGTTCCCGGGTTTCTATGGTGCTGCCATATTCATCATAAAGAAAGACCTCACCGTCAAAATAACGCCTGACAGCCTCGGCGAGTTTGGCTGAATGCCGGGCTTTCGGGCCTTCCGAACCGTCCGCGTTCAGCGGCTGGCCGATCAGGATCCGTTCCGCCCCACATTCCCGTGCTTTTTCCGCGATAGCCTGTGCGTCTTTTTCCATCTGAATATGCGGGATCACGCACAGAGCCGTTGCGCCGATCCCCAACGGGTCGGATTTTGCGATCCCGATGTTTTTTTCGCCCGGATCAACGGCAAGAATGACCTTCATCATGGTTCAGCCTCCACTGCGGGATGTATGGTTACACGAATGTTCTGCGCAGCAAAGGGCAGCAGCTTCATTTTTTCCGGCAGCATCGTGATGCTGTAGCTTTTCACATGTTCCAGTGTATCAAGAACGGCACGAGCCTGCGCAAGGGTCTTTCCGCGAAGCATGATCTGCAGCGCTTCTTCGTTAGTCTGCGGTTCATACACCAGGTAATCCGCCCGGATCGACCAGGTGGAAAGTCCGTTTTCCTCCCGTGGTCCGGATAGGATCTCATACCCCGTCATGCCCGCGGATTGCAGGTTCATCCGCGCAGATTGCCCGCGAATGATCGATTCCATGTCCGAACGGCGGACAGAGCGGATGCTCACATCTACGGTCTGCCGAAGCGTCAGCGTTTCCGAGGCAAAGCCGGTATCGGGCTGGATCTGTTCCTGCTTGATCGCGGTCACCAGCGGCTCTCCCAGCGGGATCAGGTCAGCGCCTTCCGGGTCATTTGCCAGGGCAGCCAGTGCAGCTTCTTTGACCTGCCCATCAATGTTCTCCCGGGCTGCCAGCCGGTCCGCATCATTCGGAGCAGCATAAACCCCTTCCGAGCCATTCGTGGTCGGCCCGGGCTGGCTCACCTCCCAGCACAGAGATTTGGGATACTCCGCATAATGGATGGAACTGGCAGGAAGATTCCAGGCAGCACCTCCGCTGACAGCTTCTATACGTAATGTTCGTTTTTCCCCGGGATCCAGGATCGCGTCATCCAGCGTAATGAAATTGACGCCCTGTTCAAAGTCCTCTGAAGTGCCAACCCGGACCCCTGCGGAAGAGGCATAGATCCGGTCACAAGTGTTGCGGACAGTGATCTCGCCAACGGCAATTCCCGATTCGATCTTCACCTGTCCGCTGGCCGGAACAACAGCTGTCAGCGCCAGTTCCAGCTTTTTTTCCACTGTCGGGATCCCGCCGGCCAATGTCGGAGCATCCAGACGGTCATCGGTCCAGATGGTCATGTTGATGCTTTTTTGAGTCAGATAAGGAGTAATGTCGACCCGGGCATGCGGAATGACCGCATAAAAGGCAAGCGCAACAGCACAAATCGCGAGGAGAAAAAAAAGCAGACGGATCCCGAGCGGCGTTTTCGGACGCTGCGACTGTTCGATATCTTTTCGCAGCAGTGCCAGATTTCTTACCCTTTCCGCTTCCTCTCCGACCTGCGGCAGTTCTGCCAATGGATTCCGCTTCGCTTCGTTGGCTTCACGGATGTTTTTGTAAGCCGGCAGGCCCTGTTCTTTTGCCATGTTCAGTGAAACATCATCACCCGGGATCACCAGCGTGATCTCATAATTGTTCCACACAGCCCAGGCCCGCAGCCTGCCGAATTCCATGGGCGTTTCGAGGATCCGCCCCCGGGGAGGCCACACCAGCAGCATCCGCTGTGAGCCCTGCCCGGAGACATCCCGCTGATGAAGCCGGTCCATCAGGCTGTAAAAATTATCGTATCCCTGAAGTTTGATGATCTCTACATCATAATGCGAACGGGAAAAGATTTCCTCATCCGTGGTTCGTTTATTCAGCGGGGTCGTCAGGTCAATAATCGTTCCCATACCTGGATTATATCCCATCCGGGTGTTTTTCACCTGATTTCCGGAAGATAAATTTTTTTACCTCCTGTTCCCTGATCCTCCGATACCATGTGACACCGGCCCTGGGTTTGCATCCCGGTTCCTTGATCCTTATTCTTTGCACCTGTTTCGAGGTTTTTTATCTGCACATCTGCGCATTCCGTTATATTCACCATCTTCACACTTTGCGCTTAGCGGGAATTTCTGATATAATCAACTTTGCGTATTACGGGATCGATAGAGATACAGGAGAAAATCATGGAAATTGAACGAAATATATATCAAAAACTTTTGAGTTGGAAACAAGAGGCAAAAGGCAGGAAAGCTTTGCTGATTGAAGGAGCAAGACGAGTCGGGAAGTCAACCATCGCAGAAAAATTCGCGAAAGACCAGTACAGATCCTATATTCTTATTGATTTCAATAACGCGTCGAAAAAAGTTCGGGATAACTTTGATAATTTAAACCGACTTGATATTTTCTTTCAAAACCTGTCTTTAGAATATAACGTCCGGCTTTACCCCAGAGAATCACTGATCATTTTCGACGAAATTCAAAAATTCCCAAAAGCCAGGGAAGCAATCAAATATCTTGTAGCAGATGGTCGCTATGACTTTCTTGAAACAGGATCTCTGATATCCATACGTGAAAACGTGAATGAAATCTCGATTCCCTCAGAGGAAAGAAAAATTAAAATGTATCCGGTAAATTTCGAAGAGTTCATGAAAACAATGAATGAAGAAATACTGCTGGAATATATTGATTCCTGCTGGCAAAAAAGAGAACCGCTCGAACGGGAAATGCACCTGAAAGCCATGCGGATTTTTAAAGAATATATGCTCGTCGGTGGGATGCCGCAGAGCATCGTGACGTATATAGAAAACAGCAGGGATTTTTATGCCAGTGATGTGGAAAAACGGGATATTCTTGACCTCTATCGGGACGACATCAAAAAAGCTTCCAAAATGTACAACTCACGAGTTTCCGCGTTATTCGATAACATTCCCGGATATCTGTCACGTCATGAGAAAAAGGTCGTACTGAGCAAAATTGAAAACGACGCGAGGTTTTCACAATATGACAAGCCATTGTTCTGGTTGGATGATTCCATGATATGTAACCTTTGCTGTAAGTGCACTGATCCGAATGTTGGATTTGCGCTGAACAAAGATGACTCAGAAGTAAAGTGTTACATGGGAGACACCGGTCTTTTAGTCAGTCTGGCATTCAGTGAAAATGAAATTTCTGATCAACAGTTGTATAAAGCAATCATGGATGGAAGGCTTTCTCTGAATGAAGGAATGCTTTATGAAAATATGATAGCCCAGATGATAGCAGCAATGGGAAGAAAGCTTTATTTTTACACCCGATACAATGAGGAAAAACATCGAAACGATATTGAAATTGATTTTCTGCTCTCCAACGAGAGCAAAACCAGGCTGAAGATATTTCCAATTGAGGTGAAATCCTCCAATAACTACAAAACGGTATCACTGGAACGCTTTAATTCACTTTATTCCCGCCGTATTGCTCAATCAATTGTCATCCATCCCAAAAACCTGGTATACGGGGAAAACATCTTGAAAATCCCACCGTATATGTTTCCATGCGTGTTCAAATGAGAAGATAACGGTAATAAAACGGGGAACGAAAAGGGTATATAATTAACCCTATGAGTGCAAATGAAATGATATCGACTGAGGCTCCGAAGGAGCGGGCGTTTTTGGTAGGCGCGGAGATCAAAGATTCCGAGCGGCTGATGGATACGGCGGACAGTCTGGAAGAACTGGCGCTGCTGGCTGATACCGCGGGGCTGGAGGTGGTCGGAGAAACCAGCCAGAAGCTGGACCGGCCGCATGTGGCCACCTACGTCGGCACCGGGAAGGTGGAGGAGATCAAAGCCCTCGCGGAAGAAACACTGGCGGAAGTGATCATCTTCGACGACGAACTCACGCCCCGGCACCTGAGGGAGCTTTCCAAACGTTTCGGGGAAAAGGTCCGTGTTCTGGACCGCACCGCGCTGATTTTGGACATCTTCGCCCAGCATGCATCCACCAAAGCCGGACGGCTGCAGGTAGAACTGGCGCAGAATGAATACCGGCTGCCTCGGCTTTCTCATGCCTGGGGGCATCTGGGCCGGCAAACCGGCGGCGCTGCCGGACGCTCCGGCAGTGTAGGCGGTGTCGGGCTGCGCGGTCCCGGTGAGACCCAGCTGGAAGTGGACAAGCGGGAGATCCGTAAACGCATCACCATCCTCAAACGGGAAATCGAAGAACTTTCCGAACACCGCAAACGCTACCGCGTCCAGCGCAAACGTTCGCGCATTCCGGTGATCGCTTTAGTCGGCTATACGAATGCCGGGAAATCGACCCTGCTGAACAAACTGTCAAAGTCCGATGTTTATGCGGCGGACCAGCTTTTTGCTACGTTGGACCCGACCACAAGACGTGTCGTCCTGCCGGGCGAGCGGATCTGCCTGTTCACCGATACTGTCGGTTTTATCCAAAAGCTGCCGACAGATTTGGTTGCAGCTTTCAAATCCACACTGGAGGAGATCAACGAGGCAGACCTGCTGCTGCATGTCATCGACGTTTCCCATTACAATGCCGGAGCCCAATTTGAATCAGTCAAACAGACTCTGAAAGAGATCCATGCCGATAACATTCCAACGATTAATGTCTTCAATAAGGCTGATTTGATCGAAGGTGACATAGACGAGACCAGATCACTGCTCGCCGATACAGACCCGGATGCCTGCCTGATCTCAGCCAAAACCGGTGAAAGGCTCGATGAACTGAAGGACAAGATCGTCGAGACTTTATTTGAAAAGATGGTTCCGATCCGCGTTCGTCTCCCCTATTCCGAAGGCGCCCTGATCGCGCTGTTCCATGACCAGGGGATCGTGGACTTCGTCGAAAACGGAAGAAGCGATGTCGTGATGGGTGGAAGCATCCCAACACGGTATTTGATGGAATATCAGCCGTTTGAGATTGAAGAAGAAGATAAATAAGGATGTAGGAAGTAGAATGTAGGATGTAGAAATACAGTACTGCATTTCTACGTTCAGAGAAAAAAAATACTTCTGGAATAAGTTATTACAAAGCAGTATGGAAGGATAAGAAATGAAAGGAATGTACCCTTTAGCAAACAACCCGGCGATGGTGATGGACCTTTATGAACTCACCATGGCAAACGGTTATTTCAGAAATGTTGAACTGCAGGAAACGAAAGTAGCTTTCGACGTCTTTTTCCGCAGGATCCCGGACGGCGGCGGCTTCGCAATCTTTGCCGGACTGGAACAGATCGTCGACTATATCACTAACCTCCATTTTGACAAAGAAGATGTGGACTACCTCCGCAGCCTGAACCTTTACAGCGAAGAATTCCTCAAATACCTGGAAACTTTCCGCTTCCACGGAGATGTCTATGCCTTTGAGGAAGGCTCGGTGATCTATCCGAACGAACCGGTGATCACGGTCGTCGCAGATATCGTGGAAGCACAGATCATCGAAACGGAAATCCTGGCCCAGTTCAACCACCAGAGCCTGATCGCCACCAAAGCACAGCGTGTGGTCCATGCCGCGGAAGGAAGGATCGTTTCCGACTTCGGCGCCCGCAGAGCTCACAACAATGATGCGGCTGTGTACGGCGCCCGAGCCTGTGCCATCGGCGGTGTTAACGGAACAGCCACGGTGCTGGCCGGACAGAAATTCGGCATCCCCGTCAGCGGGACCATGGCACACAGCTGGGTGATGTTTTTCGGTGATGAACTGACGGCCTTCCGCAAGTTTGCTGAAGAATATCCCAACAACTGCATCCTGTTGGTCGATACCTACGACGTGATGGGCTCCGGTGTACCGAATGCCATCAAGGTCTTCCATGAGATGAAACAAAAAGGGATCGAATCCAAAAACTATGGGATCCGCCTCGACAGCGGCGACCTGGCTTATCTCGCAAAGAAAGCCAGAAAGGCGCTGGACCATGCCGGATTCAAGGATGCCAAAATCGTTATCTCCAACAGCCTTGACGAATACAGCATCACCTCCATCCTGAAACAAGGCGGCCCGGTAGACGTATTCGGTGTCGGTGAACGGATGATCACGGCCAAATCCGAACCGGTTTTCGGCGGTGTATATAAACTATGCGCAGTAAACGAAAAAGGCGTATGGGAGCCGCGCATCAAAATTTCCGACAACGTCGAAAAGACCACCAACCCGGGACTGAAGGACGTTTACCGCATTTATGATGACCAGGGCAGAGCAATTGCAGATCTTCTCACAAAAAAGGGAGAACCGCTGGACCTGTCAAAGCCCTATGATTTTGTCTCGCCGGAACGTCCCTGGAAAAAATATAAATATGAAAACTGTACCGCGAAACAGATGCAGAAACTTGTGGTGGAAAAGGGGAAACGCACCTTTGAAACGGAATCAGTGACTGAGATCGCAGAACGGGTGAAACATCAGCTTCATCATGAGATCTGGGTGGAAGAACAGCGCTTCGAAAACCCGCATCTGCACTATCTGGACATGAGCCCGGATTATTATGAGATGAAGATCCATATGCTGAGCCATTCATAAAATAAGAAATAAGAAATATTGAAGCACACAGAGACTGCTCTTACACTGCCGCGAAGCCGGCACGCAAGGGCTGTATCTTGTGTTGCGTTGAGGGATGCTAATCAGCTACATAAGAAATCAGCCAGAAGAAGGGAAGAGTGGAGACGGGAACTATTCCCTGAGACACGTCTCACTGATAAGGAGTAAAGATCAATGAGTGAATATCATTTCAATGCGGAATTGGCTCGAGACAACCTTGTGAAAGGTGTCGCGGAGCTTGCGAAAAAACAGGGCTTCTCAAAAGTCGTCATCGGCATTTCCGGCGGGAAGGATTCCACCGTTTGCGCCGCGATCTGCGCACGGGCACTGGGCGCTGAAAATGTTTACGGTGTGATGATGCCTGACGGGGAACAAAAAGATATCTCCGACAGCATCGAAGTCTGCAAATGCCTCGGGATCAATAAAAAAACCGTCAACATCGGGAAAATGCACGAAGCGCTTCTGGACGAACTGCGCTTTGGGGATCCCATTGAAGGGGAGTTCCCGGTCACATTCGACAAAGAGAGTAATGTTAATGTCGGACCGCGTCTGCGGATGACAACACTGCGCTATATCGCCCAATATTTTGGAGCACGCCTTGTAGGAACCGGCAACCTGTCCGAATCCACCGTCGGCTACTGCACCAAAGACGGAGACACCTCCTGTGATTTTGCCCTGCTGCTGGGACTCACCAGCATTGAGGTCGTCGAAGTCGGGCTGACCATGCCCGAACTGCCGCGGCATCTGGTCAAGAAAACCCCGACCGACGGGCTTTCCGGCATGAGCGATGAAGAAAAACTCGGTCTGACCTACCAATCCATCCATGAATATATCCGTTTCGATACCTGCGGTGACGCGGAAACTGATGCAAAGATCAGTGCCAAGGAAGCCGGTTCTGCTCACAAGCGGAACAAACCGCCGGTTATTGAACCTTTCCCGGAGGTCTGATGGGCCGGTCACTTGCGTTTTTCGGCGCTTTCAACCCGCCGACCAGAGCACATATTGACCTGGCGGAAATTGCCATGCGTTCCGTCGGAGCTGAAGAGGTGATCTTCGTTCCGTCCAAATCGGTCTATATCATGGAAGAACAAAAAAAAGGTTTTGCATTTTCCGACGCAAACCGGATCGAAATGCTAGCCAGGATCGCTTCAAACCGCCCGTGGATGCATTTTACCGATATCGAAATTAAACAGCCGGTACAGCCCAGAACCTATGAAACACTTTGCAAGCTGCGGGCTTCCGGAGAAGAACCAACACTGCTGCTCGGTGCGGACAAGCTGCCGGAACTGGACCATCTTTGGCAGTATGTTCAGGAAATGGCCGATGAATTCGGGATCGTCTGCATGGACCGCAGCGACATGGATTGTGATACCCTGATCCGGGAAAGTCCGTTTCTGACTTCGCTGAACATCCGTGTCGTACACGTACCGGACAGTTACCGGGAGATCTCTTCCTCCCGTGTGCGCCAATGTCTTTTCAATTTATATGAATTGAAAGAAGAATTAAATGAACTGCTGCCGCCGGAACTGGGCTCAATGCCGGCGGATCTGCTCAGGCAGTAAACAGCATCAGAAACCGGACTGTGGATATCGGATAATTCTAATATTCGCTGTCCGATAATTTATGCTAAAATAATTAACATCATATAACAGTCCGAGGACTGAACCCAAATAACAGGAGATATTCAATGGCAGTAAATCGTTTCGTACTCAATGGCATGTCTTTCCACGGTCATGGCGCGATCAATGAGATTCCCGGCATCGTAAAGGGCAAGGGTTTCAAAAAAGCTTTCGTCGCTTCCGACCCGGATCTGGTGAAATTCGGCGTAACACAGAAGGTCACCGATCTTCTTGAAAAGAACGGCATCGATTTTGAAGTCTACTCAGACATCAAACCGAACCCGACCATCGAAAATGTACAGCATGGCGTGGATGCCTACAAAGCATCCGGCGCCGATTTCATGATCACTATCGGCGGCGGTTCCTCCATGGATACAGGCAAAGGCATCGGCATCATCGTCAACAACCCGGAATACTATGACGTCCGCTCGCTGGAAGGTGTTGCACCGACCAAAAACCGCACCGTCTTCACCATCGCGGTCCCGACCACCGGCGGTACCGGAGCTGAATCCACCATTAACTACGTCATCACTGACGTTGAAAAGAAACGCAAGTTTGTCTGTGTCGATCCTAACGACATTCCGGACGTTGCCGTTGTTGACCCGGACATGATGTCTTCTATGCCGAAGGGTCTGACCGCATCCACCGGTATGGATGCCCTTACACACGCCATTGAAGGCTACACCACCAAGGGAGCCTGGACGCTGGCTGACTGCCTCGACCTCGAAGCGATCAAACTCATCGCGAAAAACCTGCGCAAAGCTGTTGCCAATGACCCGGATGGGCGCGAAGGCATGGCCCTTGCCCAATATGTCACCGCGATGGCTTATTCAAATGTCGGCCTGGGCATTGCCCATTCCATGGCCCACACCCTCGGCGCCGTCTATGACACACCTCACGGCGTAGCCTGCGCAATGATGCTGCCGATCGTGATGGAATTCAACAAGGAATACACCGGCGAAAAATTCAAGGCGATCGCTGAAGCTTTCGATATCGACACCACCGGCATGAGCCAGGATGAATACCGCCAGGCTGCCATCGATGCCGTTCAGAAGCTTTCTGTGGATGTAGGCATCCCGACAAAACTGGAAAAGCTGAAGGAAGAAGATCTTCCGTTCCTCTGCGAATCCGCCGCTGCCGATGCCTGTGCTCCGGGCAACCCGCGTCCTGCAACGCTGGAAGATTTTGAAGCAATGTTCCGCAAACTGATGTAAAACCAGCTGGTAGTTTATAGTTGGTAGTTTTTTTGATATAATAAAGGCGGCAAAGCCGCCTTTATATCATTAACGGAGTGATTCATCCATGGCAAACAACACCGATCCAAAGCTGCAAAACCAGGTCATCTATTCCATATATGTCCGGATACACACCCCGGAAGGTACATTTGACAGCATCATCCCGGACCTTGACCGCATCAAAGCGCTTGGCACCGACATCATCTGGTTCATGCCGATCCACCCGATCGGTGTCAAAGGGAAAAAGGGCAGTCTCGGCTGTCCCTATGCCAACCGCGATTACCGTGCGGTCAATCCGGCGTATGGGACCATGGAGGGCTTCCGTCATCTTTGTGACGAGATCCATGCCCGCGGGATGAAGGTGATGATCGACGTGGTATATAACCACACCTCCCCGGACTCCGTGCTGTGGAAGACACATCCGGAATTCTTCTACAAACGTCCGGATGGCACTCCCGGCAACCATGTCGGCGAATGGAGTGATGTGATCGATCTCGATTATTCTGTCCCGGAACTGTGGGATTATCAGATCGAAAGCCTGACCATATGGGCGAAGATCGTTGACGGCTTCCGCTGTGATGTTGCCTCACTGGTACCGCTGGAATTCTGGAAGCGGGCACGGGAAGCGGTAAAACAGGTGCATCCGGGCTTCATCTGGCTTGCCGAAAGCGTCCATCGGGAGTTCGGCGCATACCTGCGCAGCAGCGGACTGAACTGCACCCGGGATCCGGAACTTTACGAAGCCTTTGACCTCGAATATGAATACGACATCCGCACCGTTTTTGACAAATACCTGAAGGGAGAAGCTCCTCTTTCACAATGGACTGATCTGCTGGAGTTTCAGGAGGCAATCTACCCGGAAAATTATAACAAAATGCGTTTTCTGGAAAATCATGATCAGCCCAGGATCGCGTCTTTTGTAAGTGACGAAAATGATCTGATCAATTTCACCGCCATGCTTTATTTTCTCAAGGGAACCACACTGCTTTATGCGGGGCAGGAATGGGAAAACGATCATCTGCCCAGCCTTTTCGAAAAGGAAGATATAGACCGGGAAACCGGATACGACCTGACGCCGCTGCTGCAAAGGCTCGCCAAAATCAAAAAAGAAGCGCTCTCACCGGACGACGCTTTCTTTGCCTATGCGCAAGACGAAACGCATACCGCCGTGATGACCCGCCTGGACGGGGAGTCGAAGAAAATCGGGGTTTTCAGCCTGAAATCCCGGCAGACAAAAGTAAAGCTTGATGTTCCGGACGGGATATATAAAAACCTGATCGACGGGACAGATCAATGCGTGACGGACGGGACGCTGACAACGGAAGGGAAACCCATCATCATCAGAATTTGACAAGAAATAACGGAAGGAATGGCTCCCTGATACAGCAGACAGAGCATCCCTGATTTTATTCCATCCTCACCGGGGAACAGTTCCCATTCGGGTACTGGTCCCTGATGTACTCCGCCCAGCTCAGGACGCGCTTTTTCATTCCCTCGATATCCAGTACCCCCAGAGCAAAGCCTTTTCGCACCAGTTCATCCGGAACATACTCGTCATATTTTTCAAAGACCGGAACTTCCTTCGGATAAACCAACTCCAGCGGGTCAAATTCTTTCACCGCTTCTTCACAGACAATGCGGTAAAACTCTGCTTCACTGACCTGCAGCGTGAACTGCATATAGTAGGGGCGGGTGGAATTCAGTCCTTTCAGTCCAAGCCGCTCCCCGCAGCGGATCTTCAGGAACCGCTCCAGCGCCAGAAAAGCATAGCTCCCCAGCCAGGGGAACAGCGCCCACATTTTTCCGCCCAGGTGGATCAGCGGACGTTCTCTCATACCGGACTTTAGATAGGTATCCCGTGCATCCTGCAGCCGGCAAACCGCATGAGGCATGAGGTAAGGATAATTCTTTTCCTCAGAAAGTACAGCGTACATCCGCTCAAGGATCCGGGTATGGATATCTCCTGCGACGTCTCCGAAATAAGCCGGTATGTTCCCCTTCACCAGCGTGCAATAGACATTCCGGCGTTTATGATCCACTTCCTCAACGACCCAGACCCGGCCGGCGATGGCGATTTTGTCTCCGACCGGCGGTGGTTTGACGATAGTGCCCAGCTGCTCGGACCCTGCATGGACCGAGTACTCGATGTTTTCCTGAAATACCGCGTAGAATTTATAGCTGTTCACCACCCGTTCACCGGCAAGGCCAAGAATCAGTCCGCCGTTTTCCGTACGGTTGATGTGATCGATCTCCAGCAAATGGCGCAGCAGCAGCTGATAATCTTCCTTTGTGATCCGGCGGAAACAGCTCAGCGGCAGCACCCGGGAAGCAAGTTCCCCGGGCGTCATTTCATCACAGGAAGCCAGCGTGCTCATGGTCTGATGGTAAAGCAGGCTGAATGGCAGCCGGTCCATCCGCGGCGGCTCCACAAAGCGTTCTTCGATATACAACTGGACCAGCGCAATTCCCTGGATCAGTTTCCAGGGGATCATATCCGGCAGCATCGCCCGGGCTTCCGGATGCTCCTCCCGCATCACGAACCACATCTCCGAAGGGCTGCCACGTCTGCCGGTCCGTCCCATCCGTTGGAGAAAACCGGAAACCGTGAACGGCGCGTCGATCTGGAAAGCCCGCTCGAGCCTGCCAATATCGATACCCAGCTCCAATGTCGCCGTAGCGCAGACGCTCATCAGCGAATCATCGTCTTTCATCTCTTCTTCGGCGCTTTCCCGGTAAGAGGCGGAAAGATTCCCATGATGGATCAGGAAACGGTCCGGCTCACGGTTCACTTCACAATACTGGCGCAGGCTTTGGCATACCGACTCACATTCTTCACGTGAGTTTGTAAAGACAAGGCACTTTTTTCCACGGGTGTGTTCAAAGATATAACCGATCCCCGGGTCGGCAGCTTTCGGAGCGGTATCCGTCGGCAGTTCGGCAGGAGGAGTCTCGACCGTGATCACTTTTCCCTCATCCGCCTGTGGGTCCGTGTTGAAAAAATGCTCCATGGAAAGCCGCCAGACTTCCCTGCCCCCGTCAAACTTCGGTATGACCGTTCCCCTGCCGCTGCCTGCGGAAAGGAATTTTCCCGCATCTTCCGGGTTGCCGATGGTCGCCGAAAGCCCTACCCGCCGGGGATGGCATCCGGCCAGTTTACACAACCGCTCGATCAGGCTGAAGGTCTGCATGCCCCGGTCTCCCCGCAGAAGGGAATGGATCTCGTCGATCACAATGAAGCGCAGATCGCCAAACAGGGATGGGATCTCCATGTGCTTGTTGATCATCAGCGATTCCAGCGATTCCGGCGTGATCTGCAAAATGCCGGAAGGCTTGCGCAGCAGCTTGCGCTTTCTGGTCTGCGCAACGTCACCATGCCAGCGGTAAACTTCAATACCATGCTCCTCACAAAGCTCATTCAGCCGTCCGAACTGGTCGTTGATCAAAGCCTTCAGGGGCGCCACATAAAGCACACCGACCGTTCGTGACGGGTCCTCATCCAAAAGGGTCAGGATCGGGAAAAAGGCTGCTTCTGTTTTACCCGATGCGGTAGAAGCTGTCAGCAGGACATTTTCATCCGTTCCGAAAATGGCATTCCCTGCAGCATTCTGAACCGCACGCAGGTGCTGCCAGCCGGAGCGGTAGATATAGTCCTGAATGAAGGGTGCGTAACGGTCAAAAACGTTCATATGGTAAACTCGGCAAAATTGCTGTCTGTCTCATCAGATACCGCTTCAGATTTGGCAAAGCTGAACTCGTCCGACTCCAACAGGTCCATGATCTTCAGCTGCGGATTCTGATAAAGCAGGTCCAGCAGCTCGATGAAGTCACGGATCACCTCCCGGGGCGTGATATTCTGGTCCGCACCGATGCGGCCAAATTCGATTTTGATGAAACCGGCCAAATCTTCTGTGGTAAGACTGCGTTCATACCCGTAAAGCCCGGCGTGCATGTCTGCCAGCTTCTCACAGAGCACCAGCATTTCTTCCGCGGTCAGCGGTTCCAGCCGGATCACCGGCGCCAGCAGGTCCCTTGCACCGGGACGGGAAAAGCGGCCTTCCGCCAGACGGGAACGCAGCGCCTCATAACTGTAGATACCGCGGCGCTTATCCTCCAACGCCTGCGGGGTCGCTCCCATGATAATGCCGAAATATTTCGCTTTTCCCTGCAGGGTATCGTTATACATGGTAAGCATTTTTTCATAGTTATACTGTCGGGTGATCGTGTTCGGGATTTTATAAATATTCACCAGTTCGTCCACCATGATCATCATCCCCGCATAACCTGCAAGCCGGAAAAAGTTCGCGAAGAGCTTCAGGTAGTCATACCAGTCATCATCTGTGATGATCAGGTTGACACCAACCTCATCTTTGGATTCTTTCTTAGTGGTATATTCTCCCCGGAACCAGCGGACCACGCCAGATTTTTTGGCGTCATCACCGTTCAGGTAAGCATGATAATATGTGGAAAGCAGCCGTGCAAATTCGAACCCGTGCACCATCTCACTGACAGAGGAAGTCACCGCATAGATCCTGCGGTCCACAGCTGCCGTCAGGGCAGGATCTCCGGGCATAAGTCCGGTTTCCTGCGCCGCCTCGCTCTGCACCGTGCTGATCCAGCGGTCCAAAACGAGTGTGAGCGCACCGCCTTCCGGTTTGGTCTTTGTGGAAAGATTGCTGATGAGTTCCCGATAGGTGGCAAGGCCTTGTCCGCGGGTCCCCTGCAGCCGGCGTTCCGGTGAAAGATCCGCATCGGCAACGATAAAACCCCGATCCATCACATAGTTGCGGATCGTCTGAAGCAGGAAGCTTTTCCCGGAACCATAGCGTCCGACGATAAAGCGAAAAAAGGCGCCCCCTTCCGCTATGATGTCCACATCATGCAGCAGAGCTTCGATCTCGTTTTTACGACCGACTGTGATATAAGGCAGCCCGATCCGGGGGACAACACCGCCTTTCAGCGAATTCAAAACCGTTTGAGAGATCCGTTTCGGCACTTTCTGGTTATTTTGCATATCATATTATTCCTGTCACATTGATACCTGTTTACCCGGGACGGTACCGGCAGACACCCCGGCTTCCCAATTTTTGCTCTCACATCGGAGATACCGGTTGCCCGTTTTGGAGCAATTCAAGCAGATCTTCCCGGTAATCTTCCACAACAACAAGCTTGTTATCTTCACAGCTCAGGACCGTATCACCAAACTCATCGAACAGCGCCTCGTTGATGGCATCCGCCACAACAGAAGGTATCAGGTGATTGGCCCTCAGGATCCCATCCGCGGAATCTTCCAGCAACAACGTCCGCAGGATCTGCGTTTGCATGTCATTTAAGGCAGATTCCGGTCCGTTCGGGGCAGCGACAGCTGTTTCAGCTGCTGTTTCATGAGGCTCATTTTCCTCTTCCAATTCAGCCATGTCATCCTCCGTCAGCAGGCTGTTTCGCGTCACGATCGCTTCATCGCGGATCCGGTCAAGTCCGGAAAGGTCTATTTCAATTTTCTGCTTTGCATCTTCTACAAGTGCTTTTCTCTCCGCTTCGACCACTTTATCCACATAAACATCAACCCATGCTTCTTCCGGTTTCCCGCGCAGATAATGCCCGGTTTTCAAATATCTGCGCAGCTTGAGATCCGTCTCGTGACAGAAAGCCTTGAACAGATTTTTGTTGTAATAAAGACTTTCGTGCGTCAGCATCTGCCACAACCCCGCCTTACAGCAGTAGGAGCGGCACTCATTCAGGACATAAACCCTGGACTTCCCTTTATTCGGCTGCCAGTAAACCGCATTTGCCAGCGGATACCAGGCCAAAACGCATTGTTCTCCGAAGCAGGATATGAAAATATCATCATCCTCTCCCCGGCTGTCTTTCACCGCAGTCCTCCATGTCTCACAAAACAGGTGCCTGCCGCGCTCCTTAAACTTTCGGATGACAGGCGAATCTGCCAGAGAATTTCCGCTGAAATAACACAACGCATCAAACAGCTCTTCGTCAGAACAGGTCTCCGGATTTTTCAGACAGAGCAGCGCGCTGTCCATTTTCATCATTTCCGGATCCGCCAACTGACGGACCGTCTCCACGGGAAAATCATTGATTACTGCAAATTCAAACCTCCACCGGTGCAGGTTCTCACGCATTTTCTCATCACCGATCCCGGAATCAAGGTAACCTTTTTCAAACTCTTCCAATTTTAAAAGACTGTCCCAGAGGGAATCCGTCCCAATCCCGTTCAGCAGCTCATAGACATAAATATAAGCTACGGATGTCGGAATCGGCAGGAATCTGCCTTTCCTGACATTTTTCCGCCAGGTGAAATAACCGCGCAGCTGTCTGTCATTCAGGTCATGATAGGCGGGAAAGTAATGAAAAAAGGAACCGGACCAGGGTTGATCATCCACATAATCCTTCATGAACATGCCTTGACGGAAGAAATTTCTGCATTTCTGCTGAAAGGATCCGCTGCCATATTCATACATGCTTTTCATCTGCCGGATCTTGTCAGGCAGATCAGCTGCCGGCTCCGGAGGACGACGTTCCCAGAAGGGAAGCGGTGTATCCTGATAATCGCTTTGGGTTTGAAGCGGCTTTGGTTCCAGGACAATAGTAAAGCCCTGCTGAGTGCCGGAACTCACCGCCCTGTCAAACAATCGATAAATCATCTCCCGGTCAGTGGCTTCATCAAAAGTCACACCGACCCATTTCGATCCTTTCATGCGGAACGGTTCGGAAAGCCGGGCGGCAGAGAATTCTGAAAGGCTCTGCTCGCCGCATTTGATATCGCAGTGTTCAATTTCGGCGCCTGTCTGCGGATCCTTCTGCCGCATCAGCAACGCTGCCCATTTTCCGGTAGACGGCACGCTTAACACAGAAAATCCCGGGAAATCAGCCCATTTAAACTGCTCCCTGATCTGATATTTTTCTTCAGCATACGCCGCCAATTCTGACAGTTTCATTCCCTTGCCCATATTTATAAAAAAAAACATACATTGGAATAACAAGACGTTTGTTCCAATATATGTTATTTATACCACAACAACGGAGAAAATAAAATGATTTCTGCCTACTTACGAGGCCAGGATCACATCAATTGCACTAAGATCCTCAGCACACAAAGGTGCGAAATCAAGGGCTTTGCAGTTCTCGATGATTTGCTCCGGACGGGAGGCGCCGATGAGCGCTGAGGTCACCACATCACGGCGCAGCACCCACTGCAGCGAGAGCTGAGCGAGCGTCTGTCCACGGGATCGGGCGATCTCATTGAGCTGCTGCGCTTTCCGGACATTTTCAGGCGTGATGGCATCGGGTTTGAGATAGCGCGGGTCATGTGCCGCCCGGGAATCTGCCGGGATCCCGTTCAGGTAGCGCCCTGCCAGCTGACCGTTCGCCAGCGGCGCGAAGGCAATGCAGCCCACGCCTTCTTCCGTCAGCACATCGTCCAAACCGTTTTCGATGGTCCGGGCGAACATGGAATAACGCGGCTGGTGGATGAGCATCGGTGTGCCCATCGCCTTCAGCGTGCGGATGGCCGTGCGTGCCTGTTCCGGTTCATAATAGTTGGAGATGCCGGCATAAAGCGCTTTCCCGCTGCGGACGATAGCATCCAGAGCGCCCATGGTTTCCTCGATCGGGGTCTCCGGATCAGGCCGATGATGGTAAAAAATATCCACATAGTCCAGATGCATGCGTTTGAGGCTCTGGTCCAGCGAAGCCACCAGATATTTCCGGCTGCCGTGATCCCCGTAAGGGCCGGGCCACATATCATAGCCGGCCTTGGTGGAAATGATCAGCTCATCCCGATGGGTGTGCCAATCCCGGTCCATATGGATGCCGAAATTGCGTTCAGCCTCCCCATAAGGCGGACCGTAGTTATTGGCAAGATCGAAGTGAGTAATGCCATGATCGAAGGCAGAGCGCAGCAGCGCCTGCTGTGTACCGAACGGCGTAATCTCGCCAAAATTATGCCATAATCCCAGCGAGATCGTCGGCAGCAGGATGCCGCTCCTTCCGCAGCGGCGGTATTTCATATGGTCATAGCGGTCATCCGCAGGTATATACATTCTATTTTCCTTCCAACACAGCAGCGATCTCCGGCAGATCTTTCACGAAAAAGATGCCCTGCTGTTTCTTTTCGCTCGACAGGTCAAAATCGACCATATGCCGGAGCAGCGCTTTCAGTGAATCGTAATATCCATCCAGGTTATAAATGATACAGGGCGCATGCAGGTGTCCGAGGCAGATTTTGGAAATGACCTCACTGATTTCCTCCAGCGTACCGGTACCGCCCGGAAAAGCGATAAAGGCTTCGCCCAATTCAATCATCTTCGCTTTCCGCTCAGACATGTCCTGCGTGACGATGAGCCGGGTGATGCGATCATATTCATATCCGAGATCGATGAAAAACTGCGGCTCAACACCGGTCACTTCTCCGCCGGCATCCAGAACGCTTTCTGCCAGTTCACCCATCAAACCCTCTTTCGACCCGCCATAGACCAGCGCATGTCCGCTTTGTCCGATCCAGGCGCCCAATTCCCGGACAGCGGTCTTCAAAGACGAATCGTTCCCCGGATTCGCCCCCAGATATACGGTGATGTTCATTCGCCTCCCTTCACCGATCAGGAAAGCAGTGTCTTTTTAGCGTTTTCAAGCACATTGATCACGTTATCGCACCATGCGTCAAATTCCGGGTCCGGGATCTGACATTCCTCCGGATGGGAAAGAATATAATCCAGCGCGATCCGTACGCCCTGGTCAAAGCGAACCGTTGTACACATATCCGGTACGGCCCGTTTCAGTTTGCCGTTGTCAAACACGACGCAAACCGATTTATCCCCAATCAGGCCGCCCTCAAAATCATAGCCGCAGGGATCACCGACTGCTGCCAGGAATTCGGACGAGACATGGTAAGCCTTCAGTTCCACACCCAGCGCATCGGCAATGGTGGCATAGATCTGGTTCCAGGTGAGGACCTCGTCACCAGTGATCTGGAAAGCCTCACCGATGGCATGGCGATTGCCCATCAGCCCCGTATATCCGACCGCGAAATCTCTGTTGAAGGTCAGCGTCCATAAGGAAGTGCCGTCGCCCTGGATGATCACCGGCTTTCCGTCCAGCATGCGGCGAATCACCTGCCAGTAACCGTTTTTCCCGTGAACACCCAGCGGGATATGCCGCTCATCGTATGTGTGGCTGGGCCGCACGATCGTGACTGGAAACCCCTCTTCACGATATTTCTTCATCAGGAATTCCTCACAGGCGATCTTGTCACGGGAATACTGCCAATGGGGGTTGGCAAGTGTCGTTCCCTCGGTGATCACATAGCTTGCAGCCGGCTTATGATAGGCGGAAGCGGAACTGGTGTATATATACTGCCGGGTCTTACCTTTGAAAAGACGGTAATCCCGTTCCACGTGATCCACGGTGAAGCCGATAAATTCACAAACGGAATCGAAATAAAGATCTTTGATCTTTTCCGCCACATCCGCCTCATCATTGATATCTGCGATGATCCGGTGCACGCCTGAGGGGACTTTATCACTGCGGCTGCCTCTGTTCAGCAGCCAGACATCCCAAAGCGGATCTGCCGCCAGGCGGTTCACGATCGCCATGCTGATCTGGCCGGTGCCGCCGATAAATAATGCCTTCTTCATCTTCCTGCTCCTAATTTCCAACCATCTCGTCATTCATGACCACAACGCTGACGGGTTCTACTTTGATGTCCTGCCAGACATGATGAACGACATACGGTTCATTTTTCAGATATTCATCGAACATCGCTCTGTCTGCAAATTCCATGATCATTGCCGAACCGATCGGACGGCCTTCACTGTCCTTTATCCCGCCTGCGCAGAGGACACGCCCTTTTTCTTTCACTTTCGTCATGTTATCCAGGTGGTGCGGACGGACGCTCATTCGCCGCTCCAGAGCTCCCTCATCTTTTCCGTCATAAGCGATAACCAAAAACTGCATATAAAACCTCCGGATAA
>CAYWKZ010000015.1:0-32783 GCA_964459115.1 uncultured Leptolinea sp.
TACCTAAAACCTAATACCTAAAACCTAATACCTAAAACCTAATACCTAAAACCTAATACCTGCCACCTAACATTTCCACAGGCTGTGAAGGTTGCAGTAAGCGTATGCGGCTTCCACTTCGTCACCTTCGCAGAGCATGAAGCAGGCCTTCGGTTCATCACCCGGGTTCAAAGCCTTGCGCTGATTGCCCTGTTTCGTCTGAATGGCGATCCATTCAATATAATGTTCCGGCAGCATCGGGTGAGCAACGGAACCGACTTTGACAACGACCTTGTTCCCTTCCGCCTCAACGACCGGGATGTGCTTTTCCGCAGAGGCTTCCGTCGTGCCGGGGATGATCTCCTTCATCGGTTCACCGCAGCACATGATGGGACAGGCGGCTTTCTTCACCATGGCGACCATCTGACCGCAATGAGCACAGCGATAAAACTTCATTTCCATAACAATACACTCCATTCTCAATTTTTTTCTTTCTGACTCAGAAAGTTTGATAATCTGTATTTCCGGGACGCATCACGGGATATAGCCCTGCTGTGCGGACTCCGCCGCAGCATCAGAGCAGTCTCCGTGTGCTCCGTTCAGTATCGATACCTGAATAAATTATACCCTATTAATATTTCCTATCGGAGCGCGGGTTGTTTGTCCGCGATCAGCAGGAAGATGAACCCCAGCGCAAAGAAGATCGCCATGGAAGCCACGGCGACGTTGATCGTCCCGCCGGCCAGCTTCACCGCCGCGATCAGCGCAGAGCCCAGGAAAGACGCGCCCTTGGAGAAGATGTCATAAATGCCAAAGTATTCGGAGGAGTTTTCAACCGGGATGATCTTGGCATAATAAGAACGGCTGAGGGATTGGATGGACCCCTGAAAACAGCCGACACCAAAAGCCAAAATGCCGAAGTGCAGCAGCGTCTTCAGCGTGAGCGCATAAAGGCAAACGCAGAAATAACCGAAAATACAAACCAGGATCAGCCGGACGGTATCATATTTTTTCGAGAGTTTTGCGAACACCATTGAACCGATCCAGGCAACGACCTGTGTCGCCAGAAGGAACACGACCTGCCCAACTGTCGGCAGTCCCAGGTCCGTGCCGATGTTGATGCAGTTATCGATGATCGTCCCCACGCCGTCAATATAAAGGAAGAAAGCGATGAGGAAGTAAAGCACCTTTTTGTCTTTTTTGAAAATCTTGGCAAAGGTGCTGAAGATCTTTTTGAATACCGAAGCGACGGTAACGCTTTTGTCGTCGACATAATTCTTCTGCTTGTAATTTTTCAGCAAAGGAAGGGTGACCAGCGCCCACCACAAAGCGGTCACACCGAATCCGATGATCTTGCTCAGGCTTTCGGAAATTTTCCCCAGCATATCCGGTCCCATCACATAGGCGATCAGCGCGACCAGGAAGGGAATGCAGGAACCGATATAGCCCCAGGCGTAGCCATAAGAGGAGACCTGGTCAGCCCGCTCTTCCGTGGTCACATCGTTCAGCATGGAATCATAGATCATGTTGGCGGATGTGTAAAAGATCCTGGTCATCACAAAGATGATCAGGAAGGGCAGCCAGGCATTCACGAACCCGTTGATCACACACAGCATCACGCCCAGCGCGACGACCGTGTTGAACAGCACCTTCCGCCTGTCCTTGTGGTCTGCAAGCGTGCCGATGACGGGGCCGATCAGCGCGACGATGATGGTCGTGATGGAGATCGCCATTGAATAATAAGCCGTAGCGTTATCACTGCTGACCTGACCGGGATTCGTGCCGATCGCGATGTTTTTGAACCAGATCGGGATCAGCGAACAGGCAAGCATGGTATATGCGGAGTTTCCCACGTCATAAAGCACCCAGGAAAATTCCTGTTCGTTCAGGTCCCGAAATATCTTGGACCGGTTTAATTTTTGAAAAAGACCACCCATTAATTCACCTCTTGTCTATCAGAATCAGTACTTCTTAATTAGTTTATATTATACATTATGATTGCTTTATCGCGAAGGATTTTTTATCGAAAGAAAAATCATGAATTTTCCAAAATCCCTTGACGTCCTTTTTTTCTTCTGTTAGAATATTGACCGTTAAGTTTTACGCCTCCATCGTCTAGGGGACCAGGACGCAACCCTTTCAAGGTTAAAACGAGAGTTCGAATCTCTCTGGAGGTGCTGAAACCGCTGAGAAGCGGTTTTTTTCTTTCACCAGACATGACATTTTTCACCATCACTATTTCTTACATTTTTTCATCATTTGTGCTATCCTATATCATGTTTTTTACGAAAGCGGTTTTTATACCGATTGCGAGTACGGAGATTAATAATGCAAAAAGAGCGGATTTCTGAAAATGTGTATTGGCTGCAAAGTGAGCTTTATGCACAAGTTACCGCAGGTGTCATTGTCGGTCCGCAATGGGCTATCGTTGTGGACACGCTGGCCCTGCCCGAAGAAACCCTCGCGATGCGGGAATTCATTGACAATGAACTGAAGGTTCCCGTTCGCTATCTGATCGATACCCACTCCCATGCCGACCACGCATGGGGCAACTGTTTTTTCCCCGAAGCGACCATCATCGCACACACAAAATGCGCACAGTACCTGGCCACATCCGGCAGGGCCGCGCTGGAAGCCACAAAGGCGGAGAACCCGGCATTTGCAGACTCACACATCGTGCTGCCTCATTTGACCTTTGATGACGGCGAGATCACGCTGAAAGTCGGGAAGAAAAACCTGATCATCATGCTCACCCCCGGTCATACCGATGACGGCATATCCGTTTTCGTTGAAGAAGACCGCATCCTGTTCGCGGGTGACTCGTTCATGCCGATCCCGGCCCTTTATGAAGGGAATTACGTTCAGACCCTTGAAACCTACAAAAAGATCAATTCCCTCGGACTTGAAAACATTGTCCAGGGCCACGGCGACATCATCCTGCGCGGTGAGATCGATGAGGCGATGCACGAAAACATCACCTACCTCACCAAGCTGAAAGAGGTCGGGGAAAAGGCACGCATCAAACGGAACCCCGGCGAATACCTTTCAAACATCCATGTGGAAGACTGCGGGAAAAGCCGTGTTTACCTCGGCGGTCTGGCGGAAAACCTTCACAAGCGGAATTTGATTTGGATCTATAAACAGGTCATCGCCCAATACGGCTTCCCGACCGAAGATGAATATGAACCGGAACCGGAAGACGATGATTTTGACAACCTGGCCTACATGGACCCCAATGACCTGAACGCACAGAGCTTCGACGATGATATCAATGACACATATGACGAGGAAGATTGGGACGACGGCTACGGTGATGAGGACGATGAGGATTAATAACGAAAGATAAACAACAAAAAAGGCTGCAAGCGCAGCCTTTTTTGTTGTTTATTATTTACTCTCCCGGTCCTCTTTCCGCCAGCGGATGCGCAGGGAAGACTTCCGTTCGTCGCCCCTCCGCAGGCGCTTGAAATTCGGACGCAGGGAATCCAGCACCAGAATTTCCGCACAGACCGCATAAAGCAGGTACCACCAGGAACATTTCCCGAGCAGAGCGCCCACAAAAAACCCGATAAAGCCAAAGATGTTGAAGCAGGCCACTGTCACGGAAGCATAACCGGTTATGAGGTAGATCAGCAGGCAGGGCAGCGGCATGGCGATCCAGAAACCTTTCCAAAGCGCGACCGCCGCACCGGCTGAAGTCAGACCGCCGGCTCCTCCGCGGAAATAATATTTGCCGTCACGCCTTTTCTCCACCAGGAAAATCGAATAGATATGGCCTAAAACGGCCAAAATCCCTCCGATGGAGGTCATCCAGGGCTGCGGTTCCGGAACGAAGAGAGAAGCCATGTGAACAGCGGCCGCCCCTTTCAAAACATCCAGCACCGCTGTGACGATCCCCCAAAAGGTCCCGGCGACACGCATCACGTTGGACATGCCCATCCGTCCGGATGCAATATAGCGTATATCTTTGTTTTTCAATAATTTGACAATGATCCACCCAAACGGGATGGCGCCGACAAGATAAGCTGCGATCCAATAAAGAAAATGTGAAATTGTCATAATCGTCAAATCTCCCTGTCTAAATCCCAACCAAAGAATAAATCAGGACGATCAGCGCCAGGCCCCAGGCCGGAAGGAGTCTTCTGCGCAGAAGGCGGAACGATTCATTCCGATCCGAGCTGATGAAAAAGCTCGTAACTGTATAATACCAGAGAAACATAAGAGTTCCGTAAGAAACGATATTAATCGGCATATAATGCAGGCCGGTTTCCGCAAAGACGATGATCATTCCTGTCACAAAGGATAAGAGCGGAATACTGCTGCCGATGATATGAAACGAATAGATTTTTAAGCTCACGGTCATGCAGAGGATGAACGCCGCCGGCAGCGAAAGGACCAGACGGGAGACGTTTGCCCGCAGCGCGATCATGAACAGCAAAAACACGGCATAGCACAGGCTGTCAAGCACGATGATTGAAAGCGGACGAAATACCGAAGCCGGATCACAGGAAACATATTCAAAATACATCACCAGGTAAAGCAAAACAGATGTCACGACCAGCAGCATCCATCCGTTTTCACTGCTGCCAAAACTGCGCAGTGTGAACCCAATGGTCAGGGTAACGGCAAAAGGAAGAAACAGATGCAGCGCGATATGGTCAACCTCATCCGGAAGGTAAAGCCGCAGCGCCAGGTACATCCCGAGATTTGTGAACATCGCCGCCAGGAAGATCAGCAGCTCTGTTGACTCAAGGCCGACACTGAGCGAAAAACCGAACAGTTCCAAGTCATAATGAAACAACTCTTTGTTCGTCAGAGCCGTCAGGATAAAGACCATCATCACGATCCCTGTCAGCGTTGAAAAATAAAGTTCGGGTTTGCGCTCTTCCATAAATGCTATTATATATCCGAAGCGGCTGTTTTGCAGCAGTCAGGTTATACTTTTTCAGCCCTTTCTAAGGCAGAAAAGGCCCGGAAAATCTTCACAATTATTTCCGTCATACAGGAGAAAAAGGACGCCTGATGGTATAATTAAATGGTTATGGAAATACGAGATATACCTGAAACAACACCCTTGCCCAAGGTGATCAAAATTCTGGGAGAAGGCTGCAATTTGGTGGCGAACAAGGTCTATTTGATGGCCGCGCCGCTCATTTTGGACCTGTTCCTGCTGTTTGGGCCAAAGCTGCGGATCTCCGATTATTTTATGCCGGCCCTGGATGCCGCGTTCCGCCAAATGCTGTCATCATCCAATTTTGGCAGACAGCAGCTTGAACTGAGCATTGAACTGCTGCGGCATGCGCTCAGCTCCGTCAATCTTTTCGGTTTCCTGCAGGTTTTTCCGATCGGTGTCCGCGTGCTGTTTTCTTCAAGCGGGGCGGAAACGCCGCTTGGGAAATCCGCCGAGGTTCAGCTGACTTCCCTCCTGCAGATCATTCCGATCATCGTGGTCATGCTGATAGCGGGCATCCTGATCGGAGCGTTTTATTATTCGCTGACAGCTGCTCATGCGGCAAAGAAAAACGGGCGCTTTTCATGGCACAGGTTTGGCAGCCAGCTGCTGAACGTCATCCTGCTTTATATCGCGCTGATCATCGTGATCGCCATTCTTGCTATCCCGGCGCTCTGCCTGATGACATTCAGCTTTATGATCTCACCGGTCCTTTACCAGATCCTCGCGCTGATCATGATCGCTGCTGCCTGCTGGCTGATCATCCCGCTGTTTTATGTTCCCCAGGCGATCTTTATGAAAGACCTTGACTTCCCGCATGCCGTGAAAGAGAGCTTTCAATTATCGTCCTGGGCCGGATCGATCACGATCCGCTTCATCCTTTTATCCCTTGTCCTCTCTTTCGGACTGGACATGATTTGGACCATTCCGGACCAGTCCTCCTGGCTGATCCTGTTCAGTATTTTCGGTCACGCATTTGTAAACACAGCCCTTCTCGCCGGTTCTTTCATTTTATTCCGGGATATCGAGAAGTGGCAGTCAGAAAACCGCAGTTTTCTTGATTGGAGAAAAAAGAATCTCCGTCTCAGTAAGATATTTAAAAAGGAACCAGAAACCCATGAGTGAAGATATCAGCACGGTCAACACAAATTACGACGCCAGTAAGATCCAGGTTTTGGAAGGTCTTGAGGCAGTTCGCCGCCGCCCCGGCATGTATGTCGGCGGTACGGACGCAAAAGCGCTCCACCACCTGGTATATGAAGTTGTAGACAACGCGATCGACGAAGCCCTTGCCGGTTACTGTACCGACATCGAAGTCACGATCCATGAAGATCAGAGCGTTACCGTTTCCGACAACGGCCGCGGTATCCCGGTTGACATTCATCCGACCAAGAAAATTTCCGCTCTGGAAGTCGTGCTCACGACCCTCCATGCCGGAGGTAAGTTCGGAGGCGGCGGTTACAAGGTCTCCGGCGGTCTGCACGGGGTCGGTTCTTCCGCTGTCAATGCGCTGTCCGAATGGATGGAAGCCAGGGTCTATCGCGGCGGGAAGATCTATTTCCAGCGTTATCATCAGGGTCACCCGGAAGAACGGGTGAAGATCATCGGCGACTGCCCGGAAAACAAAACCGGGACGGAGATCACCTTCCGCTATGACCAGAGCATTTTCAAGGAAGAGACCGATGGGCTGAACTATAACACGCTGGTCAACCGCTTCCGTGAAATGGCTTTCGTGACCCGGAAAACCATGATCCATCTGGTGGATGAGCGCAGCGGCAAGGAAATCACTTTCTATTTTGACGGCGGCATCACCTCTTTCGTTCACTATCTCAACCAGGGCCGCAAACCGCTCCACAATGTGGTTTACGGCGAAAAGGAGATCGACAACGTAGGGATCGAAGTTGCCATCCAATATACCGACGCCTATAACGAAACGGTCTATTCCTTCGCCAACACCATCAACACCATCGACGGCGGTACGCACATGACAGGGCTGCGAACAGCCGTGACCCGTGTTATTAACGATTACGCGCACAAGTCAAACCTGCTGAAGGAAAATGACAAGAACTTTTCCGGCGATGACACCCGTGAAGGGATCACCGCGATCGTTTCCATCAAGCACCCGGATCCGCAGTTTGAAAGCCAGACCAAAGTCAAACTGATGAACACGGAAGTTGCCACCTATGTCCAGCAGGTGGTCGGCGAATGCTTCAAGGAGTTTCTGGAAAACAATCCCAGCGCGGGGAAGGCCATCGTTGCCCGCTGCCAGACCTCTGCCCGTGCCCGTGATGCAGCCCAGCATGCCCGTGACCTGGTCTTCCGTAAATCCGTGCTCGAAAGCATGACCCTGCCGGGGAAACTGGCGGACTGCTCCGGACGTGACCCCAGCAAAGCCGAGCTCTATATCGTCGAAGGTGACTCCGCAGGCGGTTCCGCCAAACAGGGACGCGACCGTTCCTTCCAGGCGATTTTACCGCTCCGCGGTAAGATCCTTAACACGGAACGGGCCAGTGCGGACAAGATTTTTGCCAATAACGAAGTGAAAGCGATGATCTCCGCCATCGGCACCGGCATCAATGAAAACTTCAACATCAAGAACCTGCGCTATGACCGCATCATCATCATGACGGATGCGGATGTCGACGGCTCTCACATTCGCACCCTGCTGCTGACGTTCTTCTTCCGCTACATGCCGGAACTGATCACGGACGGTCATGTTTACATCGCCTGCCCGCCGCTTTACAAGATCCAATCCGGCAAGAAGGTCAGCTATGCTTATAGTGACGATGAACGCGATGACGTTCTCAAAAAGCTCGGTCCGGCCGCCGCGGAAAAGGCGAACATTCAGCGCTATAAAGGTCTGGGTGAAATGAACCCGGAACAGCTGTGGGAAACCACCATGGATCCCTCGCAGCGCACACTGCTGCAGGTGCACCTGGCAGATTCCATGGCCGCCGACAAGACCTTCACCATGCTGATGGGGTCGGAAGTCCCGCCGCGCAGCCGCTTTATCCAGACTCACGCAGCGGAAGTCCGCAACCTGGACGTCTGATGTTACATAACATAACATGATATGAAAAGAACGGGGCTGTTATATGCTCCGTTCTTTTCATATTAACTGTCAATATTGACACTTGCATATTCTTAAATTAATCGGTAAAATATAAAAAGAGGATAGATAATTCATACCATAGGAGGTATAAGATGAAAAAAACGTTCACGCTGCTTTTATCGCTCATATGCATCTTCAGCCTGCTTTCCGCAGCCGCATATGCCTCGCCTTTTGAAAAACAAAACAACACGGCCCCGGATGCGCAGACTTCTTTCAAATCGATCAAAGATGGGCTTATCGTCTCAGGAAAAAACCCCTCACCAGATCCCAAATCCGTTTATCCATCCGACAATATAACTGCGGATTTCAACAAGTCCCAGCCGGATGAATCCCGCACGGAAGGGTCACTGGTCATCAATTCAATCGAACCGCTGATCGACGCCGATGAACAGATGCTGTCCGTATTCAGCGCGTTCAGTGGGCTTCGCTTTGATTATGCGACCCAAAACGGTTCGGTCCCGATGACTTCTTTCAACCTCAGCCTTTCTGACTACCCGATTTTTTCTTATGCGCTTCAGAGGACGAATCCTTACTTTGTGAACAGCAATTTCCTCGGTGAAAACACCTACATGATCTATGAAGACGACAAATTTGAAGAAAAACTGGTCGATGCCGTTTACAGAATGGTTGAAAAATCCGGCACCAAAACAGAGCTGACGGACATCAACGAAGTCTATGCCATCATTCAGTCCATCCGGGATGGCAGCATAAATGTTTCGCCCGTTTCCATGCAGCAATCCTTTGAATTTTCACAGGAAATTGATCCGAGCGCTTTTGAATCTGTTTTAATGAGCCTGATGATGCGTTTTACCGAAGCCGCACCTGAAGCTGAAAACAGATATCTCTTTACCGATATTCCCGAGAGCAGGAAATTATTCTCCTGGCCGACCGTCGAGACATTACCGAAATTTCAGAACGGAACATCTGCCATCAGCGGTACTTTCAACCAGCAGGATCTACTGAATATCCTGAATGCCCTCAGCCGCTTTTTTGCCGACAACCCGGAACTGGCAAATGCTGTCAATCAGGTGATCCTCACATCTATGGCACAATCCAACCCGGAAATGGCACATTCTGAAGATGCTGACCTGCTTTCAGAAGTCATCTCCGGGCTGACGGAAAACATTACCGAAAACCTGAAGGATTTCACCCTGATCTTTAAAATGGATCAGGACAGGTATGGCGCACCGGTCCTTTTCACAGTCGAGACGATAAACCGCACGGAACCTGAAACCACCGACACCATCATCAGTTTCCACATGTCCAATGATCCGAACGGATCCGCCTTTGAAGCAGCAATAGATAAAGTTCAGGGTCAGCAGACGATACCGTTTATGCGCGCTTTGCTTGTGACATCAACAGATGAAGAAGAATTTTCCAACATCAAAATCAACTTCCGCATGGATGACTGGAAAAAGAGCGCTTTTGAATACGCTCAGATGACTGAAAGTTATTCTCCGGCCGCTATGACCAGTATCTCCAATACCGATATCAGTTTTGACATGAACGGTGAACAAGGGAACGCAGCAGTCTTCGCGACAGGATTCCCCAATGACTTTGGCGGAAAAGACGTAACCACGCAAATCACATATACGCATATTTCACAGGGAACGCCGCTGATCACCGCATCGCTCACCGGTGAAAGCAAGACGGTTGAAGCGCTTCCGGGGCTCACAGCCTCCGATGCTGTCGCCATGTCTCAGATGAATGTGAAAGATTATGACACTCTTGTCACAAATTTCTTCATGAACATCATGATGCTTGCCATGATCTTCAGCTAAATCAGAAGGGGAAAATTAATATGGACAATCTCCCGACCAGGGATGAAGCCTGGAAAATACTTACAAAATATGTAACGACCGATCATCTGCAGCGGCATGTGAAGATGGTAGAAGGAACTATGCGGCATTTTGCCCGTCTTTTTAACGAGGACGAAGAAAGCTGGGGCATTCTCGGTATGCTTCATGATATTGACTTTGAACTTTACCCGGACGAACATCTTCAGCACGCGCCGCATATCCTGCGGGAAGAAGGCTTTGATGATGAGTTTATCCATTCCGTCGTCTCACACGGCTATGGAATCTGTTCGGATGTGGAGCCTGTTTCAATGGCTGAAAAGGTTCTTTTCGCTGTCGATGAACTGACAGGACTGGTTTATGCTTGTGCCCTGATGCGTCCGTCTAAAAGTGTGATGGATCTTGAACTGAAATCCGTCAAAAAGAAGTTCAAATCCCCGGCCTTTGCTGCCAACGTTGACCGTAAGGTTATTATGGAAGGCGCGGAACGTCTTGGAATGCCGCTGGATGAAGTGATTCAGGAAACGATCCTCGGTATGCGTGAATGTGCGGAATCGATCGGGCTGGACGGCTCACTCGCACAGGGATAAAAGCCTCTATCATAAATTTTTAAACACCCCGGAATCTTACATCATACCGGGGTGTTTTGGGCTGGATATATCAGATCACGCCTTGTTTGATAAGCGGAAGCAGCCGCTGTCCGATCAATGCCGCAATAATGCTTTTAATAATATCTCCGGGAAGCGGCTGTATGCAGCAGGCGAGGAGCATAGGCCAAATTGCAATGGTGTTGCCGTAATAAAAACGATTCATCAGGTAAAGATAGACCGTTCCGAATACATACAAGACTGCGATACCGGCCAAACACGCCATTAGCATCCGTTTGAAACCCGGTTTTTCACTTTTGTGTGTTATCGTACCCGTTACCCATGAACAGAAGGTAAAACCGATCAGAAAACCGAAAGACGGTTTCAGTACGTAAGAAATTCCTCCTCCCTGCGTAAAAACCGGCAAACCGGCAAGGCCCATCAAAACGTAGATCAGGGAAGCTAACGCACCCCATTTCGGCCCTATCAGGATGCCGGCGAGCATAACGAACAGATCCTGCAAGGTCAGCGGGATGATCGGGATCGGGATCGTGATGAAAGCGCCAATGGCGATCAAAGCCACAAACATTGCGCACAGGATCAGGTTTTTTGTATGTGTTCTCTGCATATAAGTCTCCTCAAAAGAAAACTGCTGCAAGCGGGCCCTGCAACAGTTTCAGTTTATTGAATTATTATAACACTTATCCCATCAAAACCCGCACATCCACGACGCTTCCCTTCGGCTGGACCGGGATGACATTTCCGGATACCTTTTCGCCATTCACCAGCAAACCGGCAACCCCCTTTTCCACGCCATCAGGATTCCCGACATGGATATGATATTCCGCTCCGCGGTAGCTGCGGTCAACGGAATACTCTTTCACAGAGGAGGGAATGCAGGGATCGATCATCAAACCGTCCAGCGTCGGCTGTATCCCGAGAATGGCCTGGCTGATGCTCAGGAAAGTCCAGGCTGCGGTACCGGTGAGCCAGCTGTTTTTCGCCTCACCGAATGTCGGGGCATCAATGCCCGCGATCATTTGTGAGTAGACATAAGGTTCCGTGCGGTGGATCTCGCTGATGTCTTCAATATAAGCCGGAGCTGTGCGCTTGTAAACTTCGAAAGCCCGGTTCCCGTGACCAAGTACGGCTTCAGCACACACGATCCACGGATTGTTGTGGCAGAAGATCCCGGCGTTTTCTTTATATCCCGGAGGATAGGAAGAGATCTCGCCCAGATTCAGATAGTAACGGGTAAAGGCAGGCTGCAGCAGCACGATACCATATTTGGTGTCCAGACGTTCTTTGACCGAAGCCATGGCTTTTTCAGCTTCTCCGGTCTCTTTCCCGATCTCTGCCATCACACACATGCCCTGCGGTTCGATGAAGATCTGGCCTTCTTCGCATTCTTTTGAGCCCACCGGATCACCGTTTGCATCATAAGCCCGGCGGAACCATTCGCCATCCCAGCCGGCAGTGAGCGTAACCCTTTCCATTTCCGCTACCTCTCGGTCTGCGGCATCGGCTTCATCCGTCAATCCCTTCTTCCGAAGGATCGCGGACCAGGCTTTCCCGTATTTCACAAACATACCCGCGATAAAGACGCTTTCCGCAACCGGTCCTTCACTGGGCCCTGTCGTCTGGAAGCTTTCGCCCGGATGTTCGGAAAAACAATTCAGGTTCATGCAGTCATTCCAGTCCGCGCGTCCGATCAGAGGGAGCCCGTGAGGTCCGCGATGATCGACAGTGTAATTGAAGCTCCTGCGCAGATGCTCCAGCAGCGGCTGAGCCAGATTCGGATCATTGTCAAAATCGACCGATTCGTCCAGGATCGACCAGTCACCGGTTTCCCGGAGGTACGCATCCGTACCCGCGATCAGCCAGAGCGGATCGTCATTGAACCCGGAGCCGACTGCCAGGTTTCCCTTTTTCGTCAGCGGCTGATATTGGTGATAAGCGCTGCCATCCGGGAATTGTGTGGCGGCAATATCGAGGATCCGTTCTCTGGCACGTTCCGGGATCATATGAACGAAGCCAAGCAGATCCTGACAGGAATCGCGGAAGCCCATCCCACGGCCCATCCCGCTTTCGTAGTAAGAGGCAGAGCGGCTCATGTTGAAGGTAACCATGCACTGGTACTGGTTCCAGATGTTGACCATGCGGTTGAGTTCATCCACGTTGGAATGCAGCACATATACGGAAAGCAGCTTCTTCCAGAAAGCCGCCAACTCTTCACGGGCCGCATCAAACTGAGAGCTGTTGCTGAACCGGGAGATCAATGCTTCCGCGCGCGTTTTGTTGATGACACCGGGAGCTGCAAACTTTTCAGCTACCGGGTTTTCTATGTACCCGAGACCAAACAGCAGCACACAGCTTTGCCCAGCCTCAAGCTTCACCTTGAACTGCATCGCACCGACCGGCGCCCAGCCATGAGCCACACTGTTCGTGCAATTTCCTTCAAAAACAGCTTTCGGACGAGCAGGACTGCCGTAAACGCCAATGAAAGCATCCCGGGCTGTATCGAAGGCGTCCGGTTTCTGATCCGTCCAGAAAACGGCATAATGGTTGCGGCGTTCACGATATTCAGTTTTGTGATAGATCGCGGTATCTGTGACTTCCACTTCGCCGATGCTGTAGTTGCGCTGGAAGTTTGTCGCGTCATCGTTGGCATCCCAGAGGCAGAATTCCATGTAAGGGAAAACATCCAGTTCTTTTTCTGAATCCGAGTGATTCGTCACTTTCAGACGCATCAGCAGACAATTTTCACCGATGGGCACAAACATTTCCTGTTCGGCTTTCACCCCGTTTTTCTCGGATTCAATGACGGTATACCCCAACCCATGTCGGCAGTTATATGAATCCAGTTCGCACTGGACCGGCTGCCAACCGGGATTCCAAACCGTTTGGCCATCCCGAATATAGAAATGATAGCCTTCGCTGTCCAATGGCGAATTATTATAGCGGTACCGTGTGATCCTGCGCAGCCGGGCATCCTGATAGAAACTATAGCCCCCCGCGGTATTGGAAAGAAGCGTAAAGAAATCCTGATTTCCAAGGTAATTGATCCACGGCAGCGGTGTCCGCGGAGTTGTGATCACATATTCACATTTTTCATCGTTGAAGTAACCGAATCGCATGTTCCCTCACTGTTTCATTTTTTATTGCCGTTTTGTCGGCACAAACTCAATTGATATCTTATTATAATGGATGATTGTTCAAATAATTATTATCTGCACCTTTTTCCATATAATATTCAATCACATTTTTCAGCAATAATTCCGATCTTTTGATAAAATAGTCTGGTCAGCGTTGTACCCTTCGCTGACGAAATGTGAAATTCACAAATTTTGAAAGGGCTTGATTAAATGAAAATCTTATTGTTGAAAGATGTTTATCATCTTGGTCACGCGGGCGACGTCAAAAAGGTTGCTGATGGCTACGGACGCAACTATTTGATCCCGCAGGGATTCGCCGTATTGGCAACCCCGGGCGCACTGAAACAGGCTGAAAGCATTCGCACGAAGGCAGAAGTTCTTCGCAAACAGCTGAGCAGCGAAATGAGCGTTGTTTCCGAAAGAATCAACGGCACATGGATCACTTTTGCAAGCAAAGCCGGAGAAACGGGCAAACTCTACGGCTCCATCACTTCTCAGATGGTTGCAGATAAAATCAGCGAAAAAGCCGGTATTGAAATCGACAAACGTATGATCGACATCCAGCCGATTCGTACCCTTGGTGAACACAAGGCTCACGTTCGTCTTACTATCGATATCGTTCCGGTCATCAATGTTCTGGTCCACCGCGAAGGCGAAACCCCGAACATCGGTGGAAATGCTGAAGAAGCTGTTGAAGTTGTTGAAGAAGTCGTTGAAGCGGCTGCTGAAAACACAGAAGCATAAGAACACAATCCATACCAATCTTTTAGGCAAACCAAAGGTCTTCTCACAGGAAGGCCTTTTTTATTTTGGTTTTCTGTTTTATCCCGTTATAATAATTAACATGTCATTAGAAGCCGGCAATATCTTACGCGAAACCAGGGAACAGATGGGCGTCTCCATAAAGGATGCCTCGGATGCTTTGCATATACGCATTCCCTACCTTCAGGCCCTTGAAAGCGGCAGAGCGGAGATCATTCCCTCCACCGTGCAGGCTCGCGGTTTTCTGAGGATCTACGCCGAATACCTGGGCCTCAGTGCCGGAGATGTTATTCAGGAATGGGACAACCCGGGCAGTACCAACCTGTCCGCAAAAAAAACTGATGGAATTCGCTCCTCGGAAGAAATCGTCCCGCCTTCTGTACAAAACTCCGGCTATCAGACACCCGCCCCACAGGCAGGAATGCCCGTAAATTTCAACACCGTACAACCGGCTGACGCCGATTTCTTTCAGGCTGACAATAGAATAAACCAATCCTCTCCGCAGCAAACCGTGCCGGTATATCAACCGCCCATACCGGGCCCTTACCAACAGCCTCACCAGCAAAACATACCGGGCAGTAACGTTCCGCTTTCTTCAGAAAATGCTGCAGAAGACGATAAAAAGCCAAAGACGGGAAAGAAAAAGAAGGAAAAAAGGGAGAAACCTCGCAATTTCTCTCTCTTTAGGAAGAAAACACAGGAGACTCCGGCTAAACCGGACCTTGAAGAATCCGCACAAGATCTTTTCAACGACATCGGTTCACAACTGAATGACCGCAGAACACTGTTAGCGCTTTCACTGGAAGACTGTGAATCACAGACGCTGATCCGTTCGATTTACCTCAGTTCTATGGAAAGCGGAAAATTCGAGGAACTGCCTTCCCTCATCCAGGCAAGAGGAATGCTGAACAATTACGCCTCTTTTCTGGACCTGGATGTGGATGCCATTATGTTAAAATTTGCGACCGCTCTGCAACTGCTTTCTCAGAAAAAGAATCACAGGGGAGAAGATCAAAAGCATAAACGCACCAAAAGAGCCGGGAGACTGAAGAAATTCTTTACGCCTGATCTATTTATCGGTATTTTCGTGATCGTCGGGATCGTGGGTATCATCATATATAGTGCTATCACAATCACGGCATACCGCCGTTCTGTAGCTGAATCAACAACTGACGTCGGGATCAGCCTGTTGGAACAGTATATGGACACAACTCGGACTCCTGATTTTCTCCCAACTGTTTCGGTGACGCCAGATCAATTAGACGACATCATCATCAACCCCTATGCTGCCATTGTCACCCCAGGAGATGAGGAAGAGGAAACGGAACTGACAACTTCTTCTCAACCGGTTCAGCTCTTCATCACTGCAAACCAGCGCGCATTGATGACCGTACTTTCTGACGGGAAAGAGGTATTTTCCGGCAGAACATTACCCAACAATACCTACATCTTCGATGCTGAAAACCTGATAGAGCTGACGGTCAGCAACGCAGACGCAATCAGCATCGTTTATAATCAGCAGAATCTTGGACGTCCGGGAAAACTCGGAGAAGTGATGACCATTGATTTTTCACCATTCATGGCTGCCACCCCGACACCGCAATTCAGCCCAACCCCGACAAACACCTACGAACCTACCTATACACCCCAGCCGGAAACACCGCTGCCGACCAATACATCCACGCCTTATATTCCATAATTCAATTCAGGAGATTCCCATGAAACCAAATACCTTTCATCTTGTATCCTTAGGCTGTGCAAAAAACACTGTCGATTCAACCACAATGGGGAACCTTCTCACAAAACAGGGATATATATTTGAAGCTGATCCTACCAAAGCAGAAGTGATCATCGTTAACACCTGCGGTTTCATTCGTCCCGCCCGGGAAGAAGCGATAGAAACGATCAACGAACTGTCCAGGAAAAAGTCAAAAAAGCAAATTCTGGTGGCCGCCGGCTGCATGGCAGAAAAATTTTCGGATGAACTCAAATCGCACTGTAAAAAGATAGATGCATTTGTCGGCACCCGAAAAATCAATCAAATCACACAGGTACTGAATAATTTGAAGTCAGGAACATCTCTTCGGTCCATCACACCTCAGTTTGACATGGACAGGCTGAGCCAGTATGCTCTGCAGGGAAACAGCGCTTATCTCAAGATCGCGGACGGCTGCAGCCGACGCTGTGCTTTCTGCGGCATACCAAACATCAAAGGGGAATGGCACAGCCGTCCCGTTGAGGAGATACTCCAGGATGCAGCCGATCTGGATGCGCAGGAAATCAGGGAATTGATCCTCATTGCTCAGGACACCACGGCCTACGGCATAGACCGCGGTGAAAAGGATGCATTGCCAAAACTGCTCGAACAGGTAGAAAAGGCAGCTCCTAACATTCCCTGGATACGCATTTTATACGCATTTCCCGGATTTGTCTCGGATCACCTGATCGATTTGATGGCTCAGGATAACCATCTTCTGCCTTATCTGGACATTCCCCTGCAGCATGCTCATCCTGACACATTAAAGCGTATGCTGCGTCCCAGCGACATGGACTCGGTCCGTAAAACGCTGGAATATATGCGGAAACGAATGCCTCATATCGCGATCCGATCCACCTTCATCACCGGTTTTCCGGGAGAAACGGAGGAAGAGTTCACGTCACTTTATCAATTCATCGAATCGATGGAATTTGACCGTGTTGGCGTGTTCCCTTACTATTCCGAAAAAGACACCCCCAGCGCCAAATTTGCCGATGATGTACCGGAAGAAGTCAAGCTGGAACGGCAGGAGCATCTTTATTTGCTCCAGCAAGAGATATCTCACGACATCAACCTGCGCTTTGTCGGCAAGACGCTGAATGTGCTGATCGAAGGCGTGCAGGAGGACGGAATGCTGGTTGGCAGGTCTTACCGGGACGCGCCGGAAATTGACGGTCTGGTGTTCGTCAGTGGTGATGCTCCCCTCGGCGAAATCGTTCCGGTCCAAATCACAGGTACCGTCGGTGATTATGATTTGATAGGCAGCGTAAGAGAATCAGAAATAACCCGCCACGCCTCAAGCAGGGTCTCATAGGTCCAGTTCCGGCAGTTCGCCGGACTGGTTGAAGGCAATGCATACCAGGGAAGAGAATATCGACCGGCAAAATGTTTTTTGTAGGCTGCTGAAGCCTTCGACCCGTTCGTAAAAACAGCCCGGATCGTACATCCGTTGAAAATAAGGTCAAGATCATTCGGAACGGCATTCCGAATAGAAGAATCATCCGCACCCTGGATCTCACAGGATGCATACACATCCCAAAGGGCGATATGCTGCCGATGCAGAAAATCACATTTCTCCGGGACTGTCAGCGGCACTTTCTCACCAAAGATTTCCGCTATGATCCGCCAGAAACGGTTCTGCGGATGTCCGTAATAAAAATTCTGTTCCCGGGACTTCGGGGAGGGAATCGTTCCAAGGATCAGGACTCTTGAATCCCGGTCATATATGGGATCAAAAGGGTGGACAACCGTTTCTTTCATATCAAAAATTCGGATAATCCGGGATGTTTGTATCCCGTTTGATAATGTAACCAAAGATGCGGATGTACTCGCTGATCGTTTTGCTCCAACCGTCCGTTGTCAGCCACCAAAGGTATTTATTGTAACCGGACTCCGGCACCGGGTGAATGAGCACTTTGAACCCGGTATTACGAAAAGAGTCTGAAAAAATCATTTTTACCCGCCGCGTATGCCAGGCGTCGGTAACGACCATCACACTGGAATAACCCAAATCATACATCCTTTTTTTTATCCCGGACGCTTCCTGTCCGGTGTTTTTCGCAGTGATTTCAGCAATATAAACCGCACTTCCCGGAATATCCAATTCCTTTAGCATTTCTTTCTGCAGCATGGTATAGGGAAGTTCATATTCACCGAAGGTCTGGTTCGTCCTTGACAAAATGATGTTATAAGCGATCCCCTGATGATAGAGTTCAGCTGCCTCACGGACACGGCTTTCATCATTGCCGCTCAATACCGCGATGACGTCAACATGCTCCAAAGGATCGGTATAGACCAGAAATTTTCCGGCAGCAATGAACAGTCCGATCAAGAGAATCACCGCTGCCGGAAACCAGAGAAACTTCTTCTTCAGTGTAAAGCCTTCTTCATTCGTTCCAGCGCTTCAGCCAGTGTGGCGCGATTTGTTCCGATGTTCAGCCGGACATATTTCTCGTATCCTTTTCCGAACGCAGCACCGTCATTGAGCTGGACATGAGCATTTTTCGCGAAATATCTCGCCGGGCTACCCTCAATGGGCAAGTCTGAACAATCGAGCCACATCAGAAAAGTAGCCTCATTTTTATTCATTTTGAGCTGCGGAATATTCTCAGCCAAATAATTCCGCACAAACTTGTCATTATTTTCAAGATATTCCATCAATTCTTCCAACCAGTCATCGCAGTCCCGGTAAGCGGCAAGACCCGCTTCCTGGGAAAGGACACTGACAAAACTGCCCAAACCACGATAGGCCTTTTTAAATTGATTTCGAAGTTCCGGATTTTGAATGATCGCGACCGAACAGGCAAGGCCCGGGATATTGAAGGTCTTGCTTGGAGCCATAAAGGTGATGGTATTGGCACCAAACTGTTCATTCAATGATGCAATAGGCGTATGCTTTGATTCCTTATATAAAATTTCACAATGGATCTCGTCTGAGCAGATCTTCACACCATGTTTCAGGCAGATCTCGCCCAAACGGGTCAGTTCTTCCGGAGTGAAGGTTCTTCCAACAGGGTTGTGCGGATTGCAGAGAATAAAAAGAGAGGTGTTATCCTTGATCTGAGATTCAAATTTCTCAAAATCAATTTTCCAGAGCTGTTCTTTTTCATCGTAATAGAGATCGTTATGGATTCCTTCCAGGCTGAAATTATCAGGGCCTTCTATAAACGGAGGATAAGCTGGAGTCTGATAAATAACGGAATCCTGGTTTCCACAAAAGGCACGGATAGCAAAATTAAAGCCGGAGACGATTCCGGGGATCAGCAGGAGATCTTCCGGTGAGACCTTCCAGTGATAACGCTTTCCCATCCGTTCACAGAAAACCTGTTTGAATTCAGCACTTTCCATCATATAGCCGAACACAGGGTGTTCCATCCGCTTTTGGATGGCGCTGATGATTTTCGGACAGACCGAAAAATCCATGTCAGCGACCCATAATGCCAGGTCACCTTCCGGGAAAATGTCCCATTTTATACAATCTGTATTTCTTCTGTTGGGTATTTCATCAAATTGATATTTCATTATTCCTCTGTTTTATTTCACTGCATATGCATAATATGTCAGGACATGATAAACATAGCCGACTTTTTCATCAGGTTCAAAAGCCTCAATCCCACAGTCTTCAGCCATCTGAGCGATTTCCTGATCAAGAAAATCCCGATTCACTGGACCGCGCTCATAGCAACCGGCTTGACAGTTTTGAAATCCGGCATTCCGAAAGAGTTTTTCGAGACAGTGCCCATTGTTCAGATTTGCGCCCTGACCTGCCAGCGCCCGAACCTGTGCATGAGCCAGCCTCATCAATGATTCAGGCTCGGCTGTCATCTCACCGTAATCCGGTTCCGCCATCGCCGCGCACAGTCCACCGATCTTTGTCACTCGTTTCATTTCCGTTATAACACGCTCCGGCGAAATTGTCCAGAGCATCAGATAATGACAAAATACAAAATCAAAACTCTCATCTGCAAAGGGCAGCTCCATGCCATCAGCCTGAATACCTGTAAAACCTGTTTTATTCTTCGCATAATCCAAAACATTTCGATCAAAATCTGCACCGGCGAGTAAACTGATCTTTCCCGGGAATTCTTTTTCCACACAACCGAGCAGCGCACCGGTTCCGCATCCGACTTCCAGTATGGATACAGATTTGTCTTTCGGAAGTCTTCGATAAAGATATTCCCGAATAGGTTTTGTCCAGCCCGACTGTTTCAGATAGCGCAGATGCTTTTTCTCAATTTCAGAGTACATCAAAAACATTCCGGAATGCCATAACGCGGCTGAACCTTCGGACTGTTTTTTTTGACTTCCAGCGGACAACCACAGGTACAGATATCGTAGCTTTCACAATTTCTGCACAATGCCGGCATATATTCTTTGTTCCGCAGCCTCAGACACAGCGGATCGTTCCAAATTTTTTTCCATTCATCCGTCAAGATGTTCCCGACCGGCTCATACCAGGATTGACAGGGCAGCACATTTCCATCCGGTTCGATACACATGCTGTATTTGGCAGCCGAACAGGATTTGAACCCGACCTCAGCCTTCACAGAATCAAAGACACAATATTGCGTCGGCGTGTACCACAGCAAATGCTGTCCGTTCCGTTCCGCAGCGTTTTTGGCTGCTTTAAGCAGGGAAGGAAGCTGTTCGGAGCCTATTGCACTGTCGACATCTTTCCCTTTTCCTGAACAGATCAGGGCATTCAAACCGAAGGTCCTTACACCAAGATCTGCCAGAAAATCAGAAAGCGCGTTGATCGCTTCCACTGAGGCATTATGCGTCAGCAGCGTCGTGTTGGTATTGATATGGATATGATGCTTCACCGCCATACGGATCCCGTCGACTGACTCTTCCCAGGCTCCTTTTGCTCCGACCATGTCATCGTGGATATTCGGATCGATGGATTCCAGTGTCACCTGCACATGATCCAGTGAAGCGTTCGCCAACTTAGCTGTAAGCTCTTCATTTCTAAGCAGCCGGCCATTCGTGTTCATTCCGCTGACAATACCGAGCTTATCCGCATATGACACAAGCTCCGGCAGGAACGGGATCAGTGTCGGTTCTCCACCGGTAAAAACCACATGCGGGATACCGATCCGGTCCAACCGGTCGACCACCTGTTTCCATTGCTCAAATCCCAATAAGGTCTTTCCACGCCCCGGTTCATTGTAACAATGTGCACAATGGTTGTTGCAGCCATAAGTAAGCGCCACATCCATCCGATAGGGTGCATCCGGGATCTTCGAAAAAGGCGTGACCAGGTCAATACCACTGTCACAAAGTTCATAAGCGCCGACTTTTCCCTCCAGCACATCCTGCATCAAAGGCTTGAACTTCAGATAATCCTTGTAGGCCTGATCATTGCGGAAATGCATGCGAAGGATGCGTTTTGCCTCATCGTCACTTTTTCCATGCATCAGCAGCCAGGTGAAAACTGCAGCGCTTTCATTCAGATAGAAAGATTCATTTCCGTTCAGCCATAAAATCGCATTCAGGTCGTTTTCCACCCGCAGGTGGATACGCCGGTATCCGCCATCAGGGAATTCAACCTGATGTTTATAGATACCGGGCCTGATCGGGTCTGCGGTACGGAAAAAATTCCGCAAACGCATCAGCGGCCGCCTCCTGCACAGGCACAGGCACAGCTGTCACAGGCACAAGCACAGCTGCTGCCGCCCGAACTGCTGCCTCCACCACCATGACGATGAGAGCTGGATGAGGATGTCACCGGTTCCGGATTTGTTTTGCCCTTGACAGCCGATTTGAAGGCATTCATGTTTCCGGTAAGGGATTTACCCAGGTTCTGTGCACTTCTTGTGATGGAGCGGGCAAACATGGCACCCGGCAGCACCGGCATCACGTTAGGTGTTGAAGAAGATGTTGATGAGGAAGAGGAATGCTTCGCATCAGAGGAATCTGAAGAGTGATATGAATCGGAAGAAGACGAATGATAAACCGGGCGACTGTAACCGGGGTCGACCCGCCACCACCAGCGCGGGGGATAAAAATCATAGCCGCTAAAGGTGCTTTCCACCCTCTTTTCCGGTTCATCCTGCAGCATCGCCCATCCGAAATTGTCACCGAGCAGCTTGCTCTTCAATTCCGGCGTGTCAGCAGCCTCGACCTGAGCCCAGGCTTTGTCGCAGATGCCTTTGTAATAATCACGGGTCTCCTGCAGATTGAAGCCTTCCACCTTTTTGGAAGTGGACAAAATCAGCTGATTCATCGCTTCCCGCATTTTTGTCTTGCGCCTACCCTCGTTGGTTTCCCGTAAAGCCGCAATAAAATCCGTTTCATAATCATACAGGTCGTCCGGCAGGGGGTCGGCGATTTCCACATCCAGCGGTTCCATGGAATTGACCTTGACGACTTCTTTTTTCGCCAATCCATAAAGGATCATGCTGATTACCCGTTCCAGATCTGTTTCCAGCAAAACTGCCGTTTCCACTGCAGTAAGCCCGCGCTTGATCCCTTCACCGTCTGTTTTGATCTGCGGAGGGAAGTATTTGCCTGCCCGCACCTTGTCCTGTTTGAGGCCTTTGACAATAGAGCGGATCGTAATGAATACAAATAAAATCGGCCCACCGATACAACCGACAGCGGAAAGCGCCGTAGAAAAGAAATTTTCCCAATCAAACCCACTGTAAGAAGAACCGGAATCATCTCCGTTTGAGGCAGCAATGTTGTTGGTACTGATCAAAGCACTTTTCGGGAACTTACCGCCAAAGGTATAAGCCGTATGGATGTTGGCATTTTCATCATACCACTCATAGACCACCCGGTCTTCTTCATCGATCCAGGCTTCAGGTTTTTCATTACCGGGCCAATTTTCCGGTGCATAGTAATAGACATCGCCGTCCCAGGCTCCTGCAGGAAAAACTTCGATGAAAGAATAAGCTGTTGTCCCTTTTGTAAATTTTGAGCTGAAGTAATTCGGTGAGAACTCAAAACCGGCATATTCAACGGTCTGATCGTCCACCGTTTCGGATGTGGCTTCAAACAGATTTTTGCGAAGGTTCGGAATAAGCACATTGATGGTGCCGGTACCTCCGGTCGGAATGGAATCAGTGCCCATTTCAAGCGAGATGCCATATCTCAACCCTGTCTGATCATAATCTGCTTTTGTCACCTTGATTTTGTTATTCAGTTCACCATTCAGCCGAACCTCGATCTCGTTGAGATTGTAATTATTATTCGGCAGACCGATGTCGACATAGTCGATTTCCTGCCCGAGGTTTTTAAATTCATATTCAACAAAAACATTCAGCGTTCCGTCGGTGTTCACCTCAACAACGGTTTCCGCCCGCGGTATCTGAAATGAATAATCCGCATACGCGGCACAAAAAGTTATGCATGCTATGATCAAAAGAATCGGAAAAATTCGTAAAAGCTTTCTCTTCATATTATTCCTGCTCCTGTTTGCTGAATTCGATTCCGTAAATTGTTGACGCCCTGCAGCTTCTTATCTGAACTCACCACTTCGGTTCTTCGGTAATTTGGTAAGTAACACCACAATAGGGACAGGTCACGGTCGGAACACCGGCAACCAACGTGATATCATTCTTTCCCAAAGGAGCGCCGCATTTTTCGCATACCAGTTTGTTGGCTTTCGTTTCACCGCCCAGGTCAATATTATAGGTGACGTTCTTTTCCGCTTTTTCAGCTTTGCTTTTGCGAGTCACGATGATCATGATCACGGACCCAATGGCAAGCATTATCAAGCCGATGATCAGTGATTTGCTGTCAAAGGGCGTTCCAAAGGCACCCCAGATAAACAGTACACCAAAAATGTAACAAACTGCCGATAAAATGATCCCAACGATTTTCATGCTTTATTTACCTTTCCTGACTACAGCAAAATTGCTGTCCCCTGTTATTGCTTTACCATGCTTACGATACGCCCGCGGCTGTCCACCTCGATCTGATATTCCGTCCCGACAGCATACTGCCGATATTCATTCAGGTTAGAAGGTGTCAGCCTGTAGACAGTTCCGTTTTCATCCTTTATTTCAACGCTGTAGTATACAGACTGGTTCCCGGTGGAATATTTTGAATCCACGAAAGGTGCTTCCGGATTCGGACCGGTGCCATTGGCACGAGCTGTTTCGATCACACCGGCTTTATAGACAGTAAATTCACAATAAGAGTCATATACATCATACACACAATCCTGGACGAATTGTTCATATCCGTTGCCCAGATCGATCGCATAGGGTGTACCGCAAACCTCTACGGAATTCGGTCTTTCTTCATCATAGGTATAGCGTTTCCGGTCATTGCATTTAACATTTTCCGCGTTCTTCGGGACATCTTCCCTCCAACCGGACTGTTTCGATGGGACAGGGCCGATCACCTGTACGGATGTCTGCCAATTCTGTGAAGAGACCACTGCGTTCAAGACTTTGTTCGGGGCGGGCGTGTTCCGTGTGATGTTGAATGTATTCATACCACCGGTACCGCAGCCGTTGAGCAATACTGAGCCCAACACACCGAAGATGATCAGGAAAAGAATGATCATCAGGCAGCCCCTTCCGAGTCCGCCTTTCTTTGCTGTGTTTGCCTGCGGCTGGGCCGGGATCTCATCTTTTTGTGTTGAAACATTCAGCGGAGCGCCGCAGGTTTTACATTTCAGCGCGGAAGCGGGGTTCTCACTTCCACAAGTTTTGCAGATAACGACGGCTTTTTTCTCCTCGGGATGCTCATCCAGATGAGCGCTGTGCTGGGTTCCATGTTCCCTTTCCTTTCCTTCCGAAAGGTCAGCGCCGCAGCGGCTGCAGGTTTTAGCCCCGGCAGGGTTTCTATTCCCGCAGTAAGCACAGTAAATATCAGGGCCTTTGCTCACTTTTTCAATAATTTTTTCGTCTTTGATCACCTCTGCATTGGTCTGCTGTTCAAATTTTACATCTTCGCCCATTGCGGCACCGCAGCTTTTGCACACTCTGACGGAGCCAGGGTTCTTCGCACCACAGTTGGGACAGGTCCAGATCATTTCCCGATATCCTACTACTTTTTGCGCCATAGTTCATCCCCTTTACTTTAATAAATATGCTGTTCACTGTCTTCAAGGCAGGAATGCCTGTTATTTCACAACCCTTTTTTCTCTAATCCCTTATAATTATATAATAAAACATGAAAGAATGTCAATAAAAGCCCGGAGCTGAAGGAGATTATCATGAAAATCACTCATGAGAACTATGAACAACTGAAATACGAGATCAATTTTCACAATTACCAGTATCATGTCAACGACGCTCCTCTGATCAGCGATTCCGAATTTGACCACCTGCTGATCGAATTGAGAGAGATGGAAGGAGTTCATCCCGAATGGATCACCCCGGATTCTCCGACCATGCGCGCCGGTTCCATATCATCTGACAAATTTGCGAAAGTTCCGCATCCGGCGCCCGTTCTCAGCCTTGCCAATGCTTTCAACAAAGACGATGTCCGGGCCTGGTTCGAACGACAGGTGAAAACTGACTCGAGGCTGGAAGATACTTCTTTCGTCCTTGAACCGAAGATCGATGGACTGACAATCGTTCTGCGCTACGAAAAGGGTATCCTGACACAAGGTGTGACACGTGGCGACGGTGTCATCGGCGAAGATGTTACGGCAAATGTCCGTACCATCCGTACCATTCCGCTTGCCATCCCCGTCAAGCCGACGAACCTTAGCATCCCCGATGTACTGGTAGTTCGGGGCGAAGTTTTTATGTTCAATTCCGACTTCGAAAAGCTCAACGAAGAACTGATCGCGAAAGATGAAAAGACCTGGCTGAACCCGCGGAACACAGCTGCGGGAAGTCTGCGGCAGCAGAATTCTGACATCACCGCAAAACGGCCTCTGTCAATCTATACTTATCAGATTTTATACAGTGAGGGTGGTGAGATTCCGCAAACGCAATGGGAACGGCTTGACTACCTGCGTGAGCTGGGCTTTCCTGTCAGCAGTGAAAGCCGGTTTTATCAGAATTTTGACGCAATGCTCAACGGACTGGATCGCTGGTCCGAGGTTCGTGAATCCATCGATTTTGACATTGACGGCGTTGTCATCAAAATCAATGATTTGCCTCTCGCGGAAGGGCTTGGTTTTGTCGGCAAAGATCCCCGCGGTCAGATCGCGCTGAAGTTTCCCGCACGGGAGGTAACAACAATCCTGGAAAACATCGGCGTCAACGTCGGACGAACCGGCGTACTCACACCCTATGCTATATTCGAACCCGTTGTCTGCGGTGGAGTGACTGTCAGTAAAGCTACACTGCACAATTTTGACTTCATCCGGGATCGTGACATCCGCATCGGTGACCGGGTCCTCATTAAACGGGCAGGAGATGTGATTCCCTATGTCATCGGCCCGATAACGGAAGCCAGGAAAGGTGAAGAAAAAGCCTTCCGCATACCGGAGACCTGTCCTGTCTGCGGTCATAAAACCGAACGCCTCGAAGGTGAGGTCGCGGTTTACTGTGTCAACGCATCCTGTCCCGCACAGCTGATCCGCAACGTAGAGCATTACGCATCCAGGGAAGCCATGGATATCAGCGGATTGGGCATCAAAGTAGTGGAACAGATCATTCGCACAGACCTGGTCCATGATGTTTCTGATCTGTATATGCTCTCCAAAGAAGCGCTGCTGGGACTGGAAGGGTTTGCCGACAAAAAAGCGGAAAACCTGATCACCGCCATCGAAACCTCCAAACAGCAGCCGTTGAACCGTCTGGTCAACGCACTGGGCATCCGCGGCGTAGGTGAGGCAATGGCAGAACTGCTCGCAAACAATTTCGGTTCAATGGATGGCATTGCTGACGCGAAACAAGAAACGCTGGAATCGATTGAGGGCATCGGCCCGAACATCGCGCAGGCGATCGTTGACTGGTTTGCCCAGGATTCCAACAAGCTCATCGTCGAACGTCTGAAACATTTCGGACTGGATCCCCGGATCGAGATCCAACCAAAAGACGCCAAAGCGGATCTGCCGCTTTACGGACTGAACATCGTTGTCACCGGTACACTGCAGAATTACTCCCGTGACGGCATCAAGGCTCTAATCAAAGAATACGGCGGAAAGAGCGCGGACAGCGTCTCAAAGAAAACCGACTACGTTGTCGTCGGTGACAACCCCGGCTCGAAAGCCGAAAAGGCGGCAAAGTTGGGCGTGCCCATCCTTTCAGAACAGCAATTGATGGATATGATCAACCGGTAAAAAAGAAACAGGCGATGCGTTGACTCCGTTCTCACCTGTTTTGTTATACCGTATTTACGCGCATCACTGAGTACAGACCGGCAGTAGCGATTTCACGGCAGCATCAGATCAGTTCCCATGTGCTCCGTACGAAATTCTCATCTTATTTTCCAAGCTCACAGCTGACTTCACGGACACCCTCATTTGATTCAAAAAAAGAGGAAAGCGTGGTCAGCGTCATATTGTTGAACATGCGGAATGTCATATCGTAGGTGGTACTGCCATCATTATTGATTGAGATTCGGCTCATGATGACCTGGAGCTTATTTGTTGTAATAAAATCATTCAGGTTATCACGAAAATTATCCGTATTTTCAACAGTACAATGGACCTGTCCAAGGATCATAGAATCTTCCGTCATCGTATACTTGTGCATGATGAATTGAATCAATGCGATAGTGATCGTTGCGACAAGACCAAGAGGATACATTCCGGCACCGATGGCCAGACCTATACCGGCAGTAGCCCAGATGCCGGCAGCTGTTGTCAAACCTCGGATCGATGTACCGTTGCGGAATATGATTCCCGCTCCCAGAAAGGAGACACCGGAAACGACCTGTGCTGCGACACGAGCCGGATCCGCTCCTCTTACACCTGAGAAAGCATTCCCGGCAGCATCGGTCAAATCAGCGAAGCCATATTTTGAAACGATCATAATCAATGAACCTGTACAGCAAACGATAATATGTGTGCGGATACCTGCTTCTTTAAACCGCATCGTACGTTCAAATCCGATGGCTGCACCACACAGACAGGCAAAAATAATTCTGAATATGAAATCCCCATATTGAGCCAGTGAAAATTGTTCCATCATATATTGTGCAAGTGTCATGAGCGTTATGCCTTTCATTATTTTTTTTAAATAATAATTTATTATAACGATGGTTATCAAAAAGTAATATTATGATTTTGTTTCCAATAATAAATTTATTTTATAAGTGAAACAAAGATCGGTTCGTTTTCGCTGTTATGAACCTAATGTATAGATGACGCACATGGTGAAACTGATGGATACTTCAGTCTATTTCCTTCAAATTCTTTCTGCGATCCATCGCGAAAAAAACGACCGAGGCAATACCCGCAAACATTGAACCGCCGATCCACATCATCCGGGGCGACAGCATATCATTGACAAATCCCAAAAAGGCAGGACCGATTCCCTGTCCGAACGGACGGGCAAGACTGAGAACACTCATATAGCGTCCTCTCGCGTTATCTGGCGCCATCTTTGCCGCAAGGTCGGACATCGTTGGAGACATGATCAATTCACCCATTGTCATCACAGCCATACAAATGCAGTACCACCAGACCTGATCCACGAAGGCAATGGAACAAACACCCACCATATAGAAGATGCCGGAAATACCCATCAGCCGCATGGGATTTTTACCGTTGATCACCTTTATCACCGCAAGCTGCATTGTGACGCACATCACGGCATTCACAGTGAACACAATGGAGATCGCACTTTCAGGGATACCAAAATTCTGCACAGCATAAACAGACAGCAAATTGAACACGCCGGCAGATGTGATATAAATCATTCCATTCAGGAAAACAGACAAAGTGTAGATTCTGTCCTTCAGAACGACCGAGATGCTGTAGTTCTCTTTCCGTCCGGCTGCCATGCTGCGGATCTCATCGGTGAGCGTTTCTTTGGTGAAAAACAGCATAAAGAAGAAGGAAAGCGCATAACCCGAGGCGGCCACCAGAAAAATCGTGTCATAAGATTTTGCGGCCATGATTCCGCCAAGGATCGGCCCGACTCCATACCCGGTATTATAGACGACCCGCAGGATGGAATAAGCCTCCAGTCTATTTTCCGAAGGGATGATATCAGCGATCATGGCATTGATCCCAACCGGATAAAAGATGTCCAGCATTCCCCAGAACGTCATCAGCAGCGCAAATTCCCACAGCGTATCAGCAAATTTCAGCCCCAGATAATAAACAAATCCGCCGAAAAGCGAAACGAGGATCAGCAGTCTTCTGCCAAACCGATCCGCAAAAGATCCTGCAAAAAAGAATGATGCCAATACGCCGCTGAAGGCCCGCAGAGAGATCAAAAGGGTGGAATAGCGCAGCGGAATATCCAGTTTTTGCTGTATGTATATACTCAGGAATGGCCACACCAGAGAGGCGCCGGTCGTGAAAACAATGGAACCGATCATCAGGAACCAGAATTCCCGCGGGTATTGCGAAGTATTGATTCTGCGCATCGACATAACCAACCGGACAGAGGAAGCCCTTATCGATCCGAACTGATGGAGTCCTTGTTCTGATTATACATTTTTACAAAATCCCGAATCAGATCCAGCCTTGCAAAATCATTGTTATAGACAATGTTCGTTTCCCGAGCCATACTTAGGTTTTCGATCGGGAGAGCGGTAATTTTACCTTTCCGCAATTCGTCCATGCAGGCGCTTTGCGGCAAAACAGAAACACCGAGATCCTTCCGAATCAGATCCTTGATCGTGGCAATGTTATCCACCTCGATGGAAACATCGAAATTTTCAATGGAATCGTTCATGCTGATCAGTGTTGCCTCAAAGAGCTTTCTGGTTTCTGATTCCGGCAGCCGTAAAATCAGCTGCTCTTTCTTCAGGTCATCAAGAGAGATCATCGATTTTTTCGACAGCGGATTATTATTGGACAGGATGCACACCAGAAAATCCATGTCCAGCATCAGGTAATTCATATCACTGACTTGCCGCCTGCCTTCTATGATAGCAAAATCGATCTCATAATTTTCGAGCATTTCATAAAGGTTTTTTATCGTATCCGTGATGATGGTAATGTTTACATTCCCGTGAGAAAGACCATATTTCGCCAGAACTTCAGTGATTTCATTGCTTTCAGCCGTGTGTGTTATTCCTACGCGCAGTTTCGTAACTTTCCGATCAATTTCTGAGATTTTGTCAAACATTCTTTGATAAAGGTTTTTTATCCGTTTCGCGTATTTAACAACGACTTCTCCTTCAGGAGTGATTTTGACTTCTCCTTTTGTCCGCAAAAATATCTTGACCCCGATTTCTTTTTCCAGAAGCGAAATATGGTTGCTCACAGCTGGCTGTGTAAGGGATAGGATGGAGGCTGCTTTTGTGAAGCTTCTTTCCTCCGCGACGATAAGTAATGTTTCTAATTTTGCGTCTAACATATTCCACCAACCATATATAATAAATCTTTATCAAAAAGAATATTATTATAAGAATACATTATTTTAACATATAGAAGATGAAATCAAACGAAAATTCATCAAAAGATAATACATTTTTTATGGAATAAAAAAGAGCGGACAACGAGAATCGAACTCGTATTAGATGCTTGGGAAGCACCTGTTCTGCCATTGAACCATGCCCGCACTTTGTGTACCAATTATTATACCCGTTTTTTGCGATTCACCAACAATTTCAGTGAATTTTGGTTTTTAATTTACCTGATTTTTCCAGTTTTCTCAAAAAAATCACAGAGACCGCAAGGATAATGACCGCAAACACCGCAGTCAGACCCGCCGCGAGGGAAAACCCGTCGACCCATAGCTTTTCCGGAAACAGCCGGATCAGGGAATCATCCGCATAAAACAGCCAGGAATCTCCGGTAAAAAACAGATGGTGAAAGGCTTCGAAAAAGGCATCAAACCCGGTCAGGATGCCGATCCCGACCAAAATGATCAGGAACAGTGTCAGCGAGCTTCCCCAGATCAGGGACTTCAGGAAACCCGGCAGCGAAGAAGGCTTCCGACTGACCAGCAGTGCCGTAATGATAATGAAAACGATCATGGCGGACATCAAAGCCCGGCAATTCCGGAAGACGATCCTCACATCCAGCATATGTGATGTCTCCCGTTCATTATAAAGCAGCGTTCCGTCCCTCTTTTTCAGTCCGGCCAGATAATCATCCTGATATTTGTGCATGAAATCGATGATATAGTTCACCGATTCAGTCCCATACTCGATCCGTTCTTCCAGCGTGAATCCATAAGGGTCCGGCGGAAACGACGGGGAACGATATTCATGGACCAGATAAGATGGCGTAAAAACCAATATCACGGCATTCATCAGCAAAACAAACGGAAGGATCAGTGCCGTGATCGTGAAAAAAATATGCCGTCCTTTCATGAATTTCCTACCTTTTTAGGAGACCTCTAAAATAATAAATTTTTCTCTGTCCCCGCTCCCGTACTCCCGTCTGGGAGTTTTTTATAAGTGCTCTTAACAATTTTGCGACAATTTCTGTCCCATTCATTTTCTTATGGTAAAATAACTTGGTTGTTGCAGAGAGATTCTCTGAAACAAGACCAAATGCCCCTGTAGCTCAATGGACAGAGCGTCGGTCTTCTAAACCGCAGGTTGCTGGTTCGAGTCCAGTCAGGGGCGCTCCAATTGTAATTCCCTTTTTAATGCAGACTGTAAAACAGAAGACAAACTTAATCCGGCTTTCTCTGCACGATAACTCATCCACGCTGGAATTGATACATTTTTCCTTACAGCCGTTGTATCCTGTAATCTGCGATATTCTTCTAAATCTGCCACAATCAATGTAACGATATCATTGTTTTCGTGTTTGACATCTTTCATATCAGATGGAACAGGAAGTTCTTTTGCCTCATCCTGATAATCCATCGCAACACAACATAACAAATCTTCAGCCATGTACATCGCATCAGCCAAATCAACACCTTGTGTTGAACACTCGAAATCAGGAATTCTTACATAATAAGGAACTTCCCCATCATCAGTCTTGCGAATAATAACCGGATACACTAAATTTTCTTTTTTCATTTACAATCTCCAATTCTGCGCCAGTGATGTGTAGGCTACTTTTTAATCCCACATTGTTTTAATATATCTTCAACTGTATATTTGTTGAGATTAGAGTGTCGTGGAACTCTTACGCTCTTTCCATCTTTCACCCATTTTTCATAATTGGTTCCGCCTTGCCTTTCCCAACCATTTTTTCTGAGTAATCTTGATAATTCACTATATTTATCCATCGCACTCCCATCATTTTATGATACATACTTATATTATAAAACTTATGTTACACATTTTTTACACAATTTTTATTTTAGTGATTATATATTATCTTTAGTAAAAAACATTATAATTTTGTTTATACCTCATAAGTTTTAAACATCTAATATGCAGATAACCTTACAGAGCGCTGGAAGCCCTCTTCCAACGCTTTTGATCATAGATTTTGTCTTTTATTATTCCTTATTTATCTTTTACCGCTCACATTATTTCATCCACATTTTACATGAACCGAAAACCAGCAACCAGTAACGAACAACTACCAACTCTATACATTTCCATTTTATTTTTAATCCGGCGGAGCTTCGGCGAGCGCCTTCCGGATGTCGGCGGCCATCTTTGGTTCGAAGTGGGCAAAGAGCGGGTCTTTGGCGAGAAACTCCATCTCCTCGAAGGTGAAAGTGAGCGCACCGTCT
>CAYWKZ010000016.1:0-5788 GCA_964459115.1 uncultured Leptolinea sp.
CCTTCTATTTTAGAAAAATGACAATTGTTATTATATTTTTAGAATTTTATTACTATACCCGTGACACATAGAATTTCTCTGTTATCATAGAACTGAACTAACAACCAGCAACCGGAAATGCTTTCAATGTTTCTCAGTCAAAATTCATGATACAATAAAGGATATTGACAGACCATCATGCAGGAGGTTTTCCGTGAAAATTCTGTTTGTAACCAGTGAGTGTGCTCCATTCAGCAAATCCGGCGGACTGGCCGACGTTGCTTATTCTCTTCCTCCGGCTCTCAAACGGGCCGGAAATGAAGTCGCCATCATCACGCCGCTTTACCGCTGTGTCAGGGCAGGGTTTGAGGAAAGCCTGGTCAAGGTAAAAAACTGCAAGATCCGCCTGGGTGATTCCCAGATCCCGATCGGCCTGTACCGCGGAGACCGGGACGGGGTCACGGTATGGTTCGTGGACTATGCTCCCTTTTTCAACCGTCCGAAGCTTTATGGATACGATGACGACAAACTGCGCTTTGCCATGTTCTCCAAAGCCGTGATCGACCTGCTGGGCGAGCTGGACTTTAAGCCGGAGATCCTGCACTGCAACGACTGGGAAACCGCGCTGGCGATCATCTATCTCAAAAATGACCAATACTGGAACAAAAATCTTCAGGGAATTAAAACCGTCTACACCATTCACAATATCGCCTATCAGGGACAATTCGGTGCGAATGAACTGACAACCACTTTTGCCCTGCCGGAAGGCTGGTATGACGGCGGGCTGGGCTATGAGTTCGAAGGGCGCAGAGATGTGAACCTGATGAAAGGCGCAATGCTCATCGCAGATGCTGTTTCCACCGTCTCACCCAATTATGCCCGGGAACTGCATAATCCGAAATACGGCATGGGGCTGGAAAAGGTCGCTGACATGGTCGAGCATAAATTCTACGGGATCCTCAACGGCATCGACATGAACACCTATGACCCGTCCCTGGATCCGCGTCTGCCGCACAATTTCAACGTTCACAACATGAGAGGCAAACAGCTCTGTAAAACCAGCATCCAGCGCAAATTCGGACTGGATGAGGAAGCGGATTATCCGCTGCTCGCACTGGTTGCCCGGCTCAATGAACAGAAGGGCATCGAACTGATCAAGGAGATCCTGCCGGACATGATGGCAATGGGCCTCCAGCTGATCATTTTCGGACAGGGGGAACAGAAATATATCGACTTTTTTGAAAATGCCAAAAAGAAATGGCCCGGTCAGCTGGGGTTTTCTTCCAATTACACCGAGCAGGTCGCCAGTGAGGTCTTTGCCGGTGCGGACATGTACCTGATGCCTTCCCGCTTCGAGCCCTGCGGCCTTTCCCAAATGATGGCGATGCGCATGGGCACCGTGCCCATCGTTCACGAAACCGGCGGTCTCAAGGATTCCGTAAGAGCCTACAGCAGCTTTGACGGCATCGGCGATGGGTTTTCCTTCGTCTCCTACCATTCCAAGGCCCTTTATCTGGCCATTCAGGAAGCGGTAAAAATCTATTTCGGAGACCGTCAGACCTTCCAGACCCTGCAGAAACGCGGCATGACAAAGGACTTTTCCTGGACCAAAAGCGCCGAAGAATATAACCGCATGTACAGTGAAATTTACGTCGGCGGCAGCGGTGAACCGATCCCCTTTGAGGATGCCTTCGCTCAATTGAAGGAGATTTATACACAGCTGGAATCAGAAAACCGCGGGAAACTGAACGAAATCAGCAAAAAGAACAGCAGCCTGATTCAGGTCGAGATCACCGGTCCGGGTGAAGGCATTTTCCATGTAATTCTCCGTCCGGACAGCATCGAAATCAACCCCGGTCCGCACCAGCACCCGGATGCGACCATTTCGGCAAGCTTTGAACACCTGATGGGCATGGCAAAGGGAGATCTCTCGGCAGACAGGCTCTTCATGACCGGACAGATGAAGATCACGGGCAACATCGCCAAAGCCATCGAGCTGCGTTATCTGCTTTCACCGCAGAAAAACAATAAACCGGACAATGAAGATCTGAACCGCCTGCGGAACCTCTTCTGGTAAAACCCTTAACTTTCTTATAAAGAACTAAAAAAATACTGGACGGTGGTATGGGGGCTGCATAGCCCCCGAAAATCATGGCGCGGGAAGGTTATTCTCCGGGGAAAATAATTCCTAAATCCCGCGCCATAAAGAATGAACAGTGAATGAAGCTAAAATTCTAAGATATTTAAAATTTACTTTCCAAACGGTTTCAGGTCCTTCACCGCATCAGCCGGAAGCATGCGGGCATCATCATTGTCAATGTCGATCATGATATACTTATCGTTTCCCATGCCGAGTTCCTTCATATAACTCAGCTGGCGCAGTCCGTGTCTGGTCTCGATGCGCTCCACCAGGTCATGATGCTCTTCTTCCTTCATGGCATAGACACAATCGACGCAGGCCTGATCAACAGCCAGGATATCAACCGAAGCCAGAATTCCGACATTCGGGGTCACGACCGGAGCGGCAGCAACGCCCTCGCAGTCACAGGAAACGGACATGTTGCGCATAACGTTGATATAAACCACGTTCCTGCCAAAGTGATCGATGGTCGCCTTGGTAGATTCCGCGATGCGTTCCATCAGCTCTTCCATGGCGATGGACCACATGTCATCGGAACCTTCCGCCTGATGGATCCATTTTTTGCCAATCTTTCCGTCCGCACAGCCGATGCCGATGTTCTTGTTGGAACCGCCGAAGCCGCCCATCACATGACCTTTGAAATGGGTCAGCGTCAGCATGGAATCATAGTTCAGCATGTTTTTACCGACGGACATATTCTCGAACCACTTACCGCCTTTCACCGGCAGCAATGCGGTGCCCTCTTCATCGGTGATGTCGACCGGACAGAAGGTCCAGCCGTTGATCTCAAGTGTCTTGCGGTGCTTTTCCGTGTTATCCCGGTCGCCTTCATAGAAGGTGTTTGTTTCGATAATGTGGGCATCCGGCAGTTCTTTCTTCACCAGGTTTTCGACCCAGTCCCGGGGGATGATGTTCGGGCCGTGAGGTTCGCCTGTGTGCAGCTTGATGGCGACTTTCCCCTTCAGGGGAGCGCAAATGCGCTTGTAGATCTTTTCCAGCCCAGCCGCGGAAAGGTCACGGGTGAAATATACGATGGATTCGTTGCCGCTTCGTTCGGCATAAGGAATATACTGGTCACCATTGGTGCCGGGGGTAACTTTACACATAAATCACTCCTGAATTATATTGGCATTTTTCAAAATGCCCTGTTTGCCATTCAATGGCTCACTCAAGCCAAAAAGCTCTCAATTTATTATTGAATGATCCCGCGCTCCAGATATTCAGCCTGGTTGCGCCTGATCCATTCTTCGGTTCGCTCTACCGCGACCCGTTTCATGTCATGGGCAACCATTTTCCTCACCAGTTCTTCAAATGAAGTTCTTGTGGGATTCCAGCCCAGTTCGCGTTTTGCTTTGGAAGGATCTCCGAGGAGGTTGACCACATCCGTCGGACGGTAGAAATCCGGACTCACTTCGACCACCACTTTGCCGGTCGCTTTGTCGATACCCTTTTCGTCAATGCCTTTCCCGGTGAACTCCAGTTCGATCCCGACAAAATGGAAAGCAAGCTGACAGAATTCACGAACGCTGTGCTGTATGCCGGTCGCGATCACAAAATCATCCGGCTTATCATTTTGCAGGATGAGCCACATGCATTCCACATAGTCCGGCGCGTAGCCCCAGTCACGGAGGCTGTCCAGGTTGCCGAGCAGCAGTTTATCCTGTTTGCCATGAGCGATGCGTGCAGCTGCCAGTGAGATCTTGCGGGTGACAAAGGTATCTCCGCGGCGTTCGGACTCGTGATTGAACAGGATGCCGTTGCAGCAGAACATGTTGTAGGCTTCCCGGTATTCCTTGATGATCCAATAACCATAAAGCTTGGCGACCGCATAAGGGGAGTAGGGATGGAAGGGCGTCTCTTCACTCTGAGGTACAGCCTCCACCTTGCCGTAAAGCTCGGAGGTGGAAGCCTGGTAAATGCGGCAGCTCTCGGCAAGTCCGCACATGCGGACAGCTTCAAGTATGCGAAGCACGCCGGTCGCGTCGATATTGGCGGTATATTCCGGGACGTCAAAGGAAACCTGCACATGGGACTGTGCCGCGAGGTTATAGATCTCATCCGGCATGATCCGCCGGACGATCGCAACAAGGCTCATGGAGTCACCCAGGTCGCCGTAATGGAGGTGAAACCGCTCCTTTTCTTCCAGATGAGCGATCCGCTCACGAAAATCCACCGAAGAGCGGCGGATGATGCCGTGAACTTCATAGCCCTTTTCCAGCAGAAACTCCGCCAGATATGATCCGTCTTGTCCGGTGATCCCGGTGATCAGTGCTTTTTTCATTTGGATATTTCCTATTGGGCTGCGGCGACAAAAAGAATTTCATCTACTGCATCTTCAATTGCATAATGAAGCTGAGCCTCAGGGACCCTTTCCAAGGCCTCATAAAAACCTGTTTTACCGATAACATATGGAATCTGTTCCTTCGTATAACCTCGTCTTTCCATCTCTTCAAATACACGCTGAACATACCATTCAGATAATTCATTTATTTTTTCTTCCATTTCATATCCTCTATCCAAATTTTACCATAAAGAAAAGACCCAATTACTAAGAGTTCTTTCTTTACACGGAATTTTCATATCATCCGCAGATGAGATACCTTTCTGAAATATGATATTTGTCATGTTTTTTTATGAATATTATAGTAAATACCTAAAACTTTTTTATCATTAGCATGGTTTTATTTATCCACAGCGCTGGTTTCTTACCAGCACTCTATTATAAGAAAGGCATTATCTTATGGCTCAATGGTGGGAGGGTGTCACAAAGACATTCTACAAATGTTTTATCAAGGATAACCGCTATATGCTGCTGGTCAACGGGATCCAGAACACGATCCGTATTTCGCTGGCAGCCGCCTGTCTCGGCGTGATCATCGGTTTCCTGCTGGCTGTGTGCAGCCTGTCAAAGAACAAGTTTCTCAACGGGATCCACCGTGTCTATACCGATATCATCCGCGGGACGCCTTCCGTGACCCAGCTGATGATCATCTACTTCGTGGTTTTTGCGACGGTCAACTGGCCAAAATGGCTGATCGCATCGATCGCCTTCGGCATCAACTCCGGCGCTTACGTTTCCGAGATCATCCGGGGCGGCATCCTTTCCGTGGATATCGGGCAGACCGAAGCCGGACGATCACTGGGGCTGAACGGACGACAGACCATGTTTGAGATCGTCGTTCCGCAGGCATTGAAAAACATCTTCCCCTCGCTGGGAAATGAATTCATCACCCTGATCAAAGAAACCGCCATTGTCGGCTATATCGGCCTGGTGGACATCCAGAAAGCCGGTGACTTCATCAAAAGCGCAACCTATGAAGCGTTCATGCCGCTTATCGGCACAGCCGTCATCTACTTCGTGCTCATCAAGCTGCTGACCTTCGGTTTGAACAAAGCAGAAAACAGCCTGCGCAAGTCAGATATTCGCTAAGGGGAGGTCAGAATGATCGAAGTCAAAAATTTACAAAAACATTTCGGTGATCTTCACGTTCTCAACGGGATCGATGAAGTGATCCATGACGGGGAAGTGGTCGTTGTCATCGGTCCCTCCGGTTCCGGGAAATCAACCTTCCTGCGCTGCCTCACCCTGCTTGAAGAACCTACCGGCGGTCAGGTGATCATCGACGGACAGCAGATCAACGCACCGGGCGTAGACATCAACAAAGTCCG
>CAYWKZ010000016.1:5888-32585 GCA_964459115.1 uncultured Leptolinea sp.
TGATCATCGACGGACAGCAGATCAACGCACCGGGCGTAGACATCAACAAAGTCCGCCAGAACATCGGCATGGTCTTTCAGCATTTCAACCTGTTCCCGCATCTCACCGTACGGAAAAACATCACGCTTGCTCCGGTGAAATTGAAGAAGATGACCCCGGATCAGGCTGACGCCAAAGCAATGGAGCTGCTGACCAAGGTCGGACTGGCGGATAAAGCGGATGTATATCCGGCCCAGATTTCAGGCGGACAGAAGCAGCGTGTCGCCATCGCCCGGGCACTGGCAATGGAGCCGAAATACATGCTTTTCGATGAACCAACTTCCGCGCTCGACCCGGAAATGGTTGGAGAAGTACTGGACGTGATGAAACGCCTGGCACAAAGCGGCATGACCATGGTGGTCGTTACCCATGAAATGGGCTTTGCCCGCGAAGTCGGTGACCGCATTCTCTTTATCGATGAAGGCGTTGTGATGGAGCAGAACAAGCCGGACAAATTCTTCGCCAATCCGCAGAATGAACGGACAAAGTCCTTCCTGAGCAAGGTGTTGTAATCAGACATTAGACGTTAGACTTTAGACCTTAGACTTTAGACAATTAGGATGCAGTATGTCGGAAACTTACAATTTACGCCTTTCGACAAACTTCTAATGTCTAATGTCTAAAGTCTTCTTATGACAAATGTCACATCTTTCTTATGATTTTATAAAATTAGATTAAAACTATATCAACTTATTCAAACGGGTTCGCCCGTCCTTTAATTGAAAGGAATTATGATGAAAAAATTATTTGTTATTTCCATGCTCGTTCTGGCACTGGTCTTCACCGGTGTCGCCGCCGCTCAGGATGTCCTGACTTTCGGTACCAACGCTGAATTTCCTCCCTTCGAATTTGTCACCGCTGAAGGCGTCATCGATGAATTCGACGGCATTGACATGGTCATCGCCAAAACCGTTGCCGAAGAAAACGGCATGACCGCGAAGATCTCCAACATGGAATTCGACTCCCTGCTCATCGCCCTGCAGAGCGGCATGATCGATGCCGTCATCGCCGGCATGACCATCACTGAAGAACGCCAGGAAGCGGTAAACTTCACCACTCCGTATTACACCGCGACCCAGGTGATGATCGTCAAGGAAGGCTCCGACATCAAGAGCGCTGCTGACCTGACCGGCAAGAAGATCGTTGTTGTCCAGGGTTACACCGGAGAAACCGCCATCCAGGGCATGGGCTTCACTCCCAACGATTATGTCGCACTGAAAAAGGGCTCCGAAGCCATCATTGAACTGCTCAACGGAAAAGCTGATGTGTTCGTGATCGACTCCGCCACTGCCGCAAACTATGTTGCCGACAATGATGACCTGGTCATCATTGAAGATGCCGAAGCTTTCGGTGCGGAAGAATACGGTATCGCTGTCAAGAAAGGCAACGATGAACTGCTCGATATACTGAACAAATCCATCGAAAAAATGCTGGAAGACGGCACGATCGGTGACATCACCATCAAATATACCGAAAACAGCGAAGACTAACGAAACTTTCTCCTTTTTGAAAAAGCGGGGCGCAGCAAGCGTCCCGCTTTTTTTCGAGTATTTCCACAAGAAAAATAATACAGAAACATTACAAAAACAAAATGTCACGAATTTCACAAATTCCTTGACAAATCAATCCGAAGGGTATAGAATAATCAAGTCTTCAGGAAATAGGGGCCTGTAGCGCAGTTGGGAGCGCGCTTCAATCGCACTGAAGAGGTCGGGGGTTCGAATCCCCCCAGGTCCACTTTAGTTGGCTCCTAAGGAAGAAGAAGGAAAATGGGCCTATAGCGCAGTTGGGAGCGCGTCTCAATGGCATTGAGAAGGTCGTGAGTTCGAATCTCACTAGGTCCACTGAAAAGCCTCATTCTTGATGAATGAGGCTTTTTTATATCAAATTTATTGAAGGAGGGGAAATGGAAGAGAAGAAAACCCCCGTGTATAATTCGAAAGCCATCGAAGAAAAATGGCAAAAAAGATGGGCTGACAACAAACTGTATGAATCCAACATTGATGAAAACAAGCCGAAGCACTATGCTCTGACGATGCTTCCTTACCCTTCCGGCAACCTCCACATCGGTCACTGGTATTCTATCACGCCGTCAGACGCTCACGCCCGTTACATGCGCATGAAGGGCTACAACGTTATGTTCCCGATGGGTTTCGACGCTTTCGGCCTGCCTGCGGAAAATGCCGCGATTAAGCACAATATCCATCCCGCGTCCTGGACCTTTTCCAACATCGATCATATGCGTGACCAGCTTAAATCCATGGGGTCCATGTTTGACTGGCGCCGCGAGATCATCTCTGCCAAACCTGAATATTACCGCTGGACGCAGTGGTTCTTCCTGCAGCTTTACAAAAACGGGCTCGCTTATCAAAAATATTCACCCGTTGACTGGTGTCCGACCTGCAACACCACCCTGGCCCGCGAACAGGTCTGGGGCGACGACCGTCACTGCGAACGCTGCGGCACACCTGTGATCAAAAAAGACCTGAACCAGTGGTATTTCCGCATCACCAAATATGCGGAAGAACTGCTGAACTTTGACGGCATCGACTGGCCGGAACGTGTCCGCACTCTGCAGACAAACTGGATTGGCCGCTCCGAAGGCGCTGCCGTTCACTTCAAGCTGGAAAACGGCGAAGATCTGGAAGTCTTCACGACCCGCCCTGACACGCTCTGGGGTGTGACCTTTATGGTGATCGCACCGGAGCATCCGCTGGTGAAAGAGATCCTGGCTGAAGGGGAGAACCCGGAAATCGCCGCCTATGTTGACAATGCTGCCCGTTCAAGCGAAATCGAGCGTTCTTCCGCTGACCGTGAAAAGACCGGCGTTTTCTCCGGAAAATATGCCATCAACCCGGTCAATGACAAAAAGATCCCGATTTGGATCTCTGACTATGTCCTGATGGGTTATGGAACCGGGGCCATCATGGCTGTTCCAGCACATGACCAGCGCGACTTTGAATTCGCCCGCAAATTCGGCCTGGACGTGATCGTTGTCGTTCATCCGGATGGAGAAGAGCTGCCCGACGGCGCAACCATGACGCAGGCTGCCGCAGCTCATGGCACCATCGTCAACTCCGGCCCGATGACCGGTGTTCCTGGCGATGTTGCTTTTGGAAAGGTCTGTGAGTGGCTGGAAGAAAAAGGCATCGGACACAAGACCACCACCTATCGTCTGCGTGACTGGCTAGTCTCCCGCCAACGCTACTGGGGCGCACCGATCCCGATCATCCACTGCCCTCACTGCGGCGCGGTCCCGGTACCGGATGACCAGCTGCCGGTGCTGCTGCCGGATGACGTGGAATGGAAGCCTACCGGTGAAAGTCCGCTGAAACTGCATCCGACATGGAAAAACGTCAAATGCCCGGTCTGTGGTGCTAATGCAGAACGTGACACCGACACCATGGATACCTTCATGTGCTCCAGTTGGTACCACCTGGGCTACCTGAGCCCGTACTTTGAGACTTATCCCTTCGATAAGAAGGAATATGACTACTGGATGCCGGTCGATGTTTATACCGGCGGTATTGAACATGCCACCATGCACCTGATTTATACGCGTTTCTTCCACAAAGCCTGCCGCGATATGGGCATCACCAAGGGCGACGAACCGATGCTGAAGCTGCGAAACCAGGGGATGGTTTTAGGTGAAGACCAGCAGAAGATGTCCAAGAGCCGCGGCAACGTGGTCGACCCGGATGCGCTTGTGGCCCGTTACGGTGCTGACACCGTTCGTGCCTACCTGATGTTCTTCGCCCGCTGGGAAATGGGAGCACCGTGGGACAGCAAAGGCATTGAAGGCTCTGCCCGCTGGGTTCGCCGTGTATGGACCATGTTCCTTGAAAAAGCCGAGAAGATGAACTGTGCGGATGCTGATACGCTGCGTACACTGCGCCGCAAGGTCCACCAGACCATCAAAGCCGTTACCCGTGATATGGAAGCCTTCCAGTTCAATACTGTCGTCTCCGGCCTGATGGAACTGCTGAACGATATCGGCAAGGCAAAGGCTGCCGGAGCTATGGGATCCAAAGAATGGGATGAAGCCGCGGACATTTATCTGCGTATGATGGCGCCGGTCGCTCCGCATATCACCGAAGAGATCTGGGAACAGCTCGGCAAACCCTATTCCATCCATACCCAGCTTTGGCCGGAAGCTGATGCAGCTGCCGCTCAGGACGATGTGGTGACCTACGTCGTTCAGGTCAACGGCAAGCTGCGCGACCGTGTCGATTTGCCGGTTTCCGCCAGTGACGAGAAAGCCAAGGCAGAAGTTCTTGCCCGACCGGCAATCATTGCCGCACTGGAAGGTAAAGAACCGAAAAAGGTCATCGTCGTCCCAAAGAAGCTGATCAACATCGTAAAATAAAAATCTCTGGTATATTTACAGGAAACGACCGGTCCAAAACAACCGGTCGTTTTATATTCAAAAGCTGACTCTATATACATCTCTTATTCTGCAGAACGCTGCCGTATTTATACCGTAATATAGACAGAAATGGTATAATCAAACTCAGACTGAAGACCGACCGGAAAGATTGCTTTCATGAAGAAAAGATTTGTTATACAATTATGGCAAACAATCTCACTGCTCACCCTTTTGATGATATGTTTCCAAATCAGGGATGAAGCGATCACGCGCCGGGAATATTTAATCATCATAATTATTACAATAACAGGATTTTTGGCAGGCACATTTCTTATCAGAAAGAGCAAACCGTCAGTTATTCCTGTTGTACTTTCAATATCTGCTCTGATTTCTTTTGTCATATGCCTTCATATTGAGGAAAATGATCCGATAGTGCTGATTTTACCGGAAGAAACAACTTTTGAAGTCACAGCATCACCGGAAAATCCTGCAGATCTCACCTGGGCCTATTGGAGTCAACCTGACAGGGAAAGAAATAATGAATTTTCCGAATGGCATACTACCGGTGAAATATCAAGGGCAATGCTCTCATTTCGCGGAGATTGGAATGAGAAAGAAAAAAAGATGCAATGCAGCGGAAAATGCTCATTTTCCTTGAAGAAGAGCTTTCACTTGAGCCGTCCGGTTATTTGCTTCGAATCTAATGAAACAAACGAAATCCGAAAAGGAGAATCATTATTCAAAACCCAAGCCGGGTTACCGCTTTTCATTTTTGGAACAAGCTCCGGCCTTTCTGCTCAACTTGTTTTCGCCATTTTATGTTTGTCAATATGCGGCGCACTAAGTCTCCCACTGTTTTGTATCGCTCTCATTTTTCAAAAATTCAATTTCCGGAAAGGAGCGCTAAAACAACTGTCCTGGATATTGATCTATCCCGCATCTTTTTTGATACCGATAATATTAGTCATTGCTATTTGCCGTGCAAATCACATGTACCCTTTCGGGGAAAAAACATTTTTAATCAGCGATATGCAATGTCAATATGTCGATTATTTAATTTATTTCAAAGGTATACTGAGCGGAGACAAAAGTATCTTTTATTCGTTCAGCAAGTCAATCGGGGATGATTTTCTTTCTCTCTACGCCTATTATCTCGGTAATCCTCTCAACTGGATTACAGCATTATTTCCTATTGAGAAAATGCCCTTTGCAATTAATTTGATCATCATCTTCCGTTACGGGTTATGCGGGTTGACCAGTTCTGTTTATTTCCGCAATGTTTTCAGAACAAAAACTGAAACATTGTTTTTTTCTACTGCCTATTCATTGATTGCACTCCAATTCGTGATCATTGAACATATTCAGCTTCGTGATGGAGCTATTTTGCTCCCACTTGTATTACTGGGCATTGAACAATTCATTCGCAATAATAATAAAGCTCTTTACATCATAACGCTGTGCGCATCTTTTCTCATCAGTTACTATTCCGCTTATCAGATTTGTTTTTATTGTGTTCTTTATATCCTGTTTCGACTGCTATTGACAAATCGTTTTTCATGGAAAAGGTTTGGAGCTTTTATCCTCTGGTCATTTACATCAGCTGCTTTGTGTGGTTTATTTCTGATCCCTGTTGCGATACAACTCACAAAAGGCATGAAATCTTTTGACTTGACACAATTTACCTTCTCACTGAATATGCATTTTTCTGAACTGGCAGGAAAACTTTTCAACAGTGCTTTTGATCTTGATCAAACACTTACATCAGGCCTTCCCAGCATATATTGCGGTTTGTTTACAGTCGTCGGACTTCCTCTTTTCTTTCTAAACAAAGACATCAGCCGGAAAGAAAAAACACTCACTGCAATTATGCTACTCCTTCTGACAAGTGCCATGATGGTTCGTACAATTAACATAATCCTGCATGGATTTAATGAACCTGTATGGTGGCCATATCGGTACAGTTTCATTGTCTGCTTTTTCATGATCAGCGTTTCTTTACGCTGCTTTCAGAACCGAAAGGGAATATCAGACTTCTCAATGGGTATTTCAACCATGATGACATTTGCTCTCCTGGCATGGACTGCAAGACATCATTTCAGCTGGTTTTCACAAGACGCTGTTTATTTAAATACGATCCTGATTCTTTTTGTTATTTTCTTATGGTTTTTCTCAAGATCTGAAGGAAAACAGGTTTTCAGCATTATTCTCATAATAAGCAGTTTGGATCTTTTTTTAAACGGATGGAGCATCCTTGAAGAAAAAACTGCTCTCCAGCGGACTGAAAGTGAATCCACTTTCCGATCTTTCTTCACAGAAACAAAACCAATCATACAGGCATTGAAAACAGAAGATGATGGTTTTTACCGAACGGAAAAAACATTTTTCCGGGATGCCAACGATTCCATGACGCTTGACTATCAGGGTATCGGACATTATTCCTCAACACTTAATTATAGTGTGATGCAATTTCTTCCGAAGATGGGCTACCGTTATTATCCCTGGCGTTTTTTATATGGAGAAGGATCAGATCTTACCGCAGACAGTCTGCTCGGGATTCGTTACATAATTTCAGACGATAAAATGATGAACAAACCCTATCCGGAAGTCCTTTCTGTCAATAACAAAGAAGCATATCAAAATCCATACAGTCTGCCAATCGCTTTTTACGGCAAAAATAATTCTATTACCGATCAGGACATCATCACATTTAAACTGCAAAACGAGATATTCCGGAAATTAACCGGAAATACAGAACCGATTTATACAGAACCTGAAATTTACAATATGGTATTTGAAAACTTGGGACCATCGTCAGATAAATCAAACTGCTTTGAGTCGATAGATAAAACCCAGGACGCATCTCTTCAATTGAAATTCTTAAAACAAGGCAGACAAGCTCATTATCTTTACATCATGAATGATTCCGATGAAATTCATCCGGCTGAAATATACGTCAATGACTCGTTCCTGACCGATTACTTTGATGGAAATGGCATCCCCGTCATTTATATACCCATCAATGAAAATGAGGATATACAGACGATAACCTTGAGACCGCAGGAAGATCTGATATGTTTTGATGAGATCCAAATCGCTGCAGAAGATACAACAATTCTGGAAAAATACGCAAAAACGATTCAAAAAAGCAGCAAGCAAATTCAGAAAAAATCTGAAAATTTCATCACCGGAGAGATTGAAGCAAACGATAAAGGCTACCTGATCCTCACCATCCCCTATGACAAGGGCTGGAGAATCCGAATTGACGGAAAGAAAGCAGTAACAGAGAAAGCTTTTGATGTTTTTCTCTCAACGCCGATTACAGAAGGAAAGCATACTTTCGAAATGAAATACTTGCCCGAAGGAACAGAAATCGGATGTACTGTAACAGGTGCAGCAATAATGTTTTTGACTTTCGACGAATTCCGCAGAAGACAAACGAAAAAAGTGGTAGACAGCTATGAAAAAGAACATCTATAAAATATTGGAATACTTTGGATATCTCCTGTTTGGCTTTGGAATCATCACCGTATTTTATTACATCTGGTCACCGCTTTTCACAGCTGAATTCCACTCAGACACTGCTGAAATGCTGTTATGGGCTCAACAAATTGTCGAAAAGAACACGCTAATCAGTCCTGATTTTAGTTACTCATATGTCATTCCCTTCGGTGGTCAGCTGATACTGGCGCCGTTTGTGAAATTATTCGGCGTGAGGATCATCTCGTTACGGATAGGGATGAGTATCATAGCGATACTCTTTTTCCTTGCATTTTATCTGTTTTTTCATGAATTATTTGGGCACAAACATGCTTTTCTTCCCAGCGGTATTTTGATACTGATGCTTTGTGGGACAAAAAGTTTACGTGAGTTATTTTGGGCACACACGGTTTTTTACAGCCTTTCCGTATTTTATGGGATGACCGCATTGGTTTTGGCAAAAAAACTGATGATTAATGAACTCACGAAAAGAAAAGAAATCATTGGTTTTATTTCAATATTCATTTTGAGCGTTCTTGCCTGCACCACCGGAGCACCAATGCTGATATACTTTGCCTTCCCCCTTTGCGGTTCGGTAATTATTGTTCTGCTCATGTCCTACAGTGATAAAACTCCGAAAGACAACAACAAACTTGTAAGGAAAGGTTCAAAAACGCTTGTTCTTCTGTTAGCCGGGGTAATATTAGGGTTTTTGCTCTCTTTTACCTTTTCCGGAGATCCACAAGATAATTACAGCGACTATTATACGGTCCTGTCCCGGGCAAATGAATGGGCAGAAAACACAAGTTTGTTCCCGTCCCGCTGGATCAGCCTGTTTACAGAATTAAACGAAGAGCCTGTTTCACTGACGAGTCCGGACGGAATCAGGATGAGTTTTTTCATCTTATCAGCTCTCTTTGTTCTTGTCACGGACTTTTTATCACTGTTCTTTGTGAAAAGACTATGTTTGCTTGAAAGACTGATCGTTGCTTATCATTGGCTCCTCAGTCTGCTCCTGTTGTTTTTCTTCTGCTTCGGCACAATCTCGAACTATGAACGAAGATTGATTCCGATTTTTGTATCCGGGATCATCACCGAATTCATCATGATCCGATATCTGTTCCAATGCGATGATCTCATCAGAAAAATGAATGCCGGTCTGCTGAGCATTTCCCTGGTGCTGGCAGCTTTCGTTGATGGCATCAGCATGTTCATAATGGTTCCGGACAACTCACTTTGGTATGAAGACGGATCAATTATGCAAACATTGGATCAAAATGGACTGACGAACGGTTATTCCACTGATTTCTGGTTTGCCAACAGCATCACTGTAATGACCGGAGAAAAGATACGAGTCCGTGAAGTAACCGTTGATGAAGATGGATACCTTATACAGAAAAAGAACCAGACAGATAAAAAATGGTATCAGGAAGATCCAAATCGCAGCAAAACTTTCCTGATTTGTCAGGAATGGTTCGTTCAGGATCATCCGGAATATTTTGAAAAAGCTGACGAGGTGTATCGCAGTGAATTTACTCACCCTGTCAGTAAAAAATACCTGGGATACTATATCCTCATATATAACAAAGACATTTATTTCACCCGGGATCAGAATAAAGCAAGCTTTGCATTTAATTTCGGATAGATCCGTTTTTGGAACCAGGGTTCAGTCGATGCTCTGACCGCATCCTCAAGGCTGAACCATGACACTGCACTGTTTTCATCTTCCTTACGTGTCAACGGATCCGAATCATCCGCTTCCAGCAAATAGGTCAGATTCAAATGCAGGTGGGAAGAGACATACTTTCCGCGTTTTTCATGTCCGTCCACCGTCAGGATCTCCAGAGAATAAATATCCGTGGAAAGGGGATGAACGCGCAAAACGCCGGTTTCTTCCCTTGCCTCCCGCAAAGCCACCGAAAGCAGATCCGTTTCGCCGTCAGCATGCCCTCCGACCCAGGACCAGGAGTCGTAGATGTTATGATAAACCATCAGGACCTTCTTGCGGGAAGGATCCACGATCCAGGAAGACGCCGTCATGTGCGCATTACGGTTTTTCCTGGTAAAAATATCCGGGCAGCGTTCGATCTGCCGCACGATCTCATCCCGGTCCGCAGCTTCCTGTTCGTTCCAGGGCTTATAGGAACGCAGAGATTCCAGCAGAGGGACACGATCACGAACTAAACTATTTACGGATAAAGACATAAGAATATCCCCGTAATTTCACGCTTGTCAGAAATACGGTATCGTCAGCGTGAAGACACTGCCCTTGCCCAGACGGCTTTCAATATCCAGCTTCCCGTTATGCACCTTAGCCACATACTTCACCAAAGCGATCCCGTGCAGACCGCTGCCGGCTGCCTCCGCATAGTTCAGGTTCTGCATCCGCTCCAGATCCAGGGGAGAGATACCACTGCCAAAATCTTCTACACGCAATGACCAATCTTTATCACTATACGAAATCTGTAAATTAATAGCCTTGCCATCCATCGGCGTGAAGCGGATCGCATTATCCAGCAGGTCAAATATCGCCAGTGTCAGCAGCCAGGGATCTCCCACCGCATTCCCGGCAGATCGTCCGTTCGGACCGCTTTCCGTGTTCAATTCGATCTCAACACGCTTGTTTCGCGCGGCAGCTGCCATATCCAGGACGACCTCTTTAGCAATGTCCGTGATGGAAAGCAGTTCAAAAGAGGAAGCAGAATTCTCTGTGCGCTGATAATGTTTCGCCCCAAATTGAAAGAGGTTTTCCAAACGCTGCAGCGGATTCTCCGTTTTATCAATATAATTTTTCTGAAGGTCGGAAAGTTCCCCCGAAGACTCCAGCAGGGCCAGTGTTCCCAGTGCTTTTTGCGTCAGCAAATGGTAATACTGGATCTCATTCTCCCCGAAGCGTATCTCGCGTATATCTCCACCCGCATGAGGGAAGATATAGAGCTTTCCGGTTTGCGTCGCCGACAAGTCGATTTTCTTCAGAATGTAATCAAATTCAGAAAACCGATTCGGCATTTCATCCGAGCTTTCCGAATCCTGACGAAGAGCGGTCAGAAATGCTTCCTTGTCCTTCATCCCCTCAAAGGAAGGATTGGAAACCAAAAGGCGATCCGGACTGATCAGGATCAGAGCAGGGATCTTCAGCCGCTCCATCAGGTCAACGTATTGATTTGCCAGTCTCTGTACATTCAGCTCACTGTCAAGCCATCTCTGAATGAGCAGCTCGACCCATTCACAGCAGCCAACAAACGAATCACTGATCACATCAGAAAATTCTTCAGTGCGAAAACATGCCCAAATGAATCCACAGTAACCATAACGGGAGTTCACCGGAAAGAATATCGCCGAACCGTCTCCAAAGGCCAGGTTCGAAAGCAGGGTAGACTGCTGGAGTGAGGGGATCTTCAGCACGCGCTGTGTCCGCATGATCCCGTAAAAACGTGAATCCACACCCTCAATCGCGTTATTCGACCGACCGATACTGTAAAGACGAAGGTCTTCCGGTTCAGACCTGCCCGTATTTCGATTCAGGATCATCCGGACAGAGATTGGGTTCAGGAAACTGATCGTATCCAGAATCGTCCGGATGTTACGTTCAATATCGGTCCACATAATCAATCCATCAGGTCCAGAATCTTTTGGGCAACTTCTTTAGCAGTTAATTCGTCTGTTTCAATGATCACCGCATCATCCGCCGGTTTCAGCGGAGCGACCGCACGCTCACTGTCCTCTTTGTCGCGCTTGAGAATATCCGCAAGGATCGATTCATAAGATTCCGATTCAATATGTTTGGAAAGGTTTTCCAGATAGCGGCGCTTTGCACGGGTTTCCGGAGAAGCAACCAGATAAATTTTCAGCTCCGCATCCGGCATGACGACCGTACCGATATCGCGTCCAACCATCACCACACGTCCCTGCAGCCCGATCCGGCGCTGCTGCACGGTCAGAGCGGTTCTCACCGCCGGAATGGCGGCAACTGTTGAGACGATTTTGTCCACTTCCGGAAGGTGCAGCAATCCCGTGATATTTTGTCCATCCAGCAGCACATTCGTGGTTCCGCTCGCCTCATCGTTTTCCAGTGAAATGTCCATCGCAGTCACAACTTCACCGACTTTTGCCTCGTCGCTGACATCATGGAGTTTTTGGTTCGCCCCATATGCCGCCACCCGGTACATGATCCCGGTATCGAAAAACAAATATCCAAGCTTGCCGGCAATAATTTTTCCGACAGTTGTCTTGCCTGATGCGGCCGTTCCGTCCATCGCAATTTGATTCGGAATTTTTTTCATTTCTCTCTCCATTTTTTAATCTGATCGATCATTCTCCAAAGAATAAACATAGTCTGATTTCACCCATAATTTGACCGGTGTTTCCTCTGTCAGTTTTCCGTCGCCGAAAATCAGCCATTTTCCCCAATCCTGGAATGTCATACGCTCCCAGTCCATTGTCCCGCGCCAATTTTGACGTGCGCACACAAACCCGCCGCTCTCATAAGACGTTTCATCCCGGGTAAGGATCAGCTCCACACCACTCAGGTCGGCATTACGGTTCATGCTTGTCCGGATCCCGGGATGGTCACGCAGGTACCAGTCCAGCATCGCGTCATCCGGAATGAGATTCAGTCCGTACTGTGTGTTGGGGACATCTCCATGTTTTGAGATGACCTCATCCAGGTAAGTGAACAGCGCAGAATCGGCATAAGAGGTATAAGCACCGTTAAGCACATTTACAGTGTTTTCCAAATGCGGTGCCGCAGGATGATCCCCGATGCGGTCAAAACCAACCGCATTCCATATCCCGGTCACCCCGATCCAACTGAGGATCACGGCACATCCGGCCAGCAAGCCCCGCCTGACAGACTCCGACTCCACAAATCCCATCAGAATTTTCACAATCAGCCCGATGATGATCAAACCGGCAGCCATCAGCAGAACCGTTCCCCAAAACCTTGTCAGTGGAATCGTCTGGATTGTACCATTAATCGTGATTTGTATCAACTCATTGCCGTTTGTCTGTTTGAACAATTCGACCAGCCGAAAATAAAAGAAAGCATAAGCACCGGGAATGATACATGCAGCCACGCAAAACGGGAAATCCACTTTGCCTTTTATTTTTCCAAGTACATTCAGCAGTGTATCCGACGCGTAACACCACAAAAGAACCACTGCCCACGGCAGCATTACGATTCCCTGCCAAAACAGCAGCGCTGCAAATCCGGCGAGAGAAAGAAGCATCTCCGCTGTCTTACGCCTCTGAACAGCGGTCACGATACAGATCAGCAGCGATACACCGCAGTACAAAATCAGGGCTGCCAGTTCCGCGGTCAGTCCCGGATAAAGCCACTTTGGACCGGCATGAAAACTTCCCGTAAAGCCTCTGCCGAAACAGGCAAAACCACCCGGGAACATTCCGAAGGCGCAGCAGAAAAGACAGAACAAAGCCATTCCGACCAGAACAACCTTCCGGTTGAATTTCCGCACAAGAGCAGGTACGAAATTGTCATCTTTCCGAATCAAACGGCAAAGAACCGCACAGACCGTGAAAACGATCAGGACTGGCCAACTTCTTTCTCCGCCGCATAGTCCCACCAGGAAACAGGCAATTCCTGCTCCATTACGGCCTTTCATCAATAACACGGCTGCGGCAGCAAATAGCGTGACCGCCGGGATCACCGCATCCGCGCGTTTGCTCCAGAAAAGCAAAACCGGGTCAAAAGCGAATAAAAAGGCAAGCAGCAGCGCTTTGCATGCTCCGATCTTTTCTTTCAGGCACAAAGGAAGCAACACCAACAGACTGCCCATCACCGCAGGCAGAAGCCTGGATGTGAATTCCGAAGCGCCAAACATGGTGAACAGTACAGCCGTCGGCAGCGTATAAAGCAATTGGCTCGTTTCACCGTTCCGGAAGAGATTGAGCGCAGCCATGGCGTTTTCCGCCTCGTTCATCGTCAGAGAAGAACTGCCCAAGCCGATCAGGCGCAGGGCAATCGCGGAAATGACCACAAGGCAGAATAATAGATTTATGCTATTTGTTGTCCGTTCTTCATGTTCCGAAATCATCTGTCCCGTACTCCAAAATGTTCTTCATTCTTACTACTTCATTTTCAGCCAACTGCCGACTGTCAACGTTTATTTATTTCACCTGATAAATCGCACAATTTCCGGAATCGTAGACTTTCGTCAGATTCCGTTCGAATTTTCTGTCCTGAATATTATATGCATATTTTTCAGCGCTGCCAACAAAGACGTATCGAACGTCATATTTTTCAAGGAGTTCTTTCGCTGTTTCCCAGCTGTGTGTCTCATAGATACGCCTGATGTCATCATTTCGTGACCCCATCTCGTCATATCCGCCCCGCCATTGGGACTCGTGTCCCATCGGGCCGAGGACAGCCGGCAGTCCCGTGAAGGTGCTGACAATGTTATCTCCGCTATAACTGGAGCCGACTTTTTCAAGTACGACGCCCGGTTCGGCCTTTCCCAGCCATTGCAGCCCCAGCCAGTCTTCAGAGCGGGAGGTGTGCAAATAATCCGCACCGTCCAGGGTAACGGACTGTTTCCAACCCAGGCTTTCCCATTTTCCCTTCGCACAGAAAAAGGGATAGATCATTACCGCGAAAAACAAAACGAATGATACGACAGAAAAGGCCGCTTTTTTTGCTCCGCGCAAGCTTTCGAACAGCACAGAAACCGCATAAGCAGCAGCGATCCCGAACAGGATCCAGGCCTGGTAATAAAACTTGAAGATGGTGTTCATGCGGGTACCGAAAAGATCCCGCAGGTAGAAAAATTCAGGAAATATCACCAATGCAGCCGCGATCAGCACCAGCAAACTGCAAAAGATGTCCGAAGGCTGTGAAGGGTCACCGCTCGATGCCAAATCCTTTTCCGCAAACTGACGGATCAGGGCAAAAGCCAGGCCCGCGATCAGGAACAGGACCAGCAGGGTCGGCAGAGCACGCAAGCGCCGGCTGAAAAATCCGGTAAGCCCGCTCTCCACGGAAGTGATCTGCTGCATGGATGTAAAAGCTTCCGCAGCCTGTGCCAGCGTACCGCTGCCGTTCCCGGTCCGGATCAGGACAAGTCCGACAAAGATAATACATTCCAACAGGAATAAAACTGCAAATATAACAAGAGAAGCGTTCAGTCCGAAGCGTTTTGCACCCGTTCCGCAGCCTTTAGCCCGGCGGAACTGCCAGCAAAGGACCGGGATCAGGAAAGCCCCGAACATGATGAAAAACTGCACCGGACGGGTCACGAACACACCGCTGGGAGCGATCCCGCCCGCCTGTGAAGAAAAACTGAGAAAGAACAGGCTGTAAAGCAGGATGCACCCTGTACCAAAGGGCAGGGCTGTCTCAAAAAATGCGGTAAACGCCTTTCGGTTCCAGCCGAAATTGTGCAGCTGAGCAGCCGTGACGCACAGGCAGTACAACCCGAAATAAAACGGGAAATCCCACATGTTCAGGAACAGCAGCCCGCCCACACACACAGCCGTCAGCCAGAAATCAAGAGAAAAGATCCAGCGCACCATCGTGGAATCCTTCAGCGAAAGTTCATCATCGACCAGGCTTTGCACAAAATAAATGCGCTCTTCCTTTCGGCCCAGTTCGCGGACCAAAGCGTTCAGCGCGATCCCGATCGCGAACAAAACAAAGGGAATCGCCAGCACATGCGGGTGCAGGTCTCCCAACTCAAAGGAAAACATCGGGAACTCATCGATTACTTCTTTGACAGAGCCCTCCAGGGCGATGTCACTGACCACACGGGAAGCACGCCACCACCAGATACCGGAGCGTCCCGTCGGGTCCCAACCCGCCACACGGACCGGAAAATCAGAAAGCTCTTTCAGCCCGAGCCAGGACCAAAAGGCAGAGGTCCCATCCGCATTCCAGAAAAGATGCAGGGAATGCATGACTTCCAGCAGCCCTTCCAGATTCCCGGCGATCAACACGAAGACCGGCGCCAGCAGGGAACGCATGCTCGGCGCCACCCTGCCGCTTTCTGTCGGTTTCCAAAGGAGAAGCAGATCGTTCAGGATCCCGAAAGCTCCCGCGGCAGCCATCCCGAACACAGAAGCCAGCATCAGGTTGAACCCGACTGAGGAAAGAACGCCGGAAAGCATCACCAGCACAGCGGTCATCACATAACCGAAATAATAATAGGAGATCGAATAGCCGGAGAGCCAGCCATCATGCGGCGGGAACGTTTGCGATTTCAGAATACTGTTGATGAACATCATCTCCATGGGCTTTTCCGTCCCGGAAACCTCCGGTCCGCCCATGCGGAAGGTCAGGATCAGCACGAAACCAAGCAGAAAGACCAGTTCGGAAACAATGCAGAAACGCTTCGTATTACTCAGCCAGTCTACGATTTCCGCGCGATTTTTGAAACAGGTCGCTGCCGAAAAAACCGCGATCAGACAGCCCGCAAGCAGCAGGCTCCCGATCTCATTGCGCAAAAAACCAAGTGAACCCAGCAGCCAATACAGAAAGCTGACCAGCAGCAGCCCCATAGGACGGGCGAACACGAACCCTCTCCCCGGCAGTTTTTTCAGGAATGTAAAAACGATCGGGAACCCGGTCACACCGATCCCGGTCAGAACCAAATACCATTTAAGAATGTCCAATATCACCGGCATTACTCCCAATCACAGGTTTTAGGTGATAGGTTTTAGGTTTTAGGTAAGTTCCTGTTTGATCCCTATCACCTAAAATCTAAAACCTAACACCTAATCCCTAACTTTATAGATCTCCGTGTTCCCTTCACTGTAGACACGTTCCCAAAGGATGCCCTCCTGCGCGGCGAATTTTGAAATACCCTCTTCGCCGTACATACCCTTTTCCATCTGCCCGACTATTATATAAGACACATCATATTTTTTCAAGAATTCCAGTGCGGTGTTCACATCAGCTGTGTTATAAAACTCATGGATCCCGTTCACCCGGTTCCAGACCTCGGACGAAAGCGGCCCGCGCTGTTGACGCTGGTGATAGTTCCAGCCTACCACCCCCGGCAGCCCGGTATAAACCGTGTAACGGGAACCGAATTTATACTCCGTCGGGCTGGCTTCCACGATCACCGGCGAGCCCTCGACATTCTCCTGCAGCCAGAGGATCGCGTTGTGATCCTCGGACAGGTCCATATAAAACCCGTCCTGCCAGTAAGACGAGGTCTCCATATATTTCATGCCGTCCAGCGTATGGGGAGCCCGGTCTGACATGCGGTCCGTCATTTTATCGATGCCGGCAAAGACCGTGTACATGAACCCGCCAAAAGCAAGCACAAGTCCCATGATTTTATAAGCCGTGACCCAGCCACCCTCCAGGCACTCTGCACGAATACAGCGCAGCGTGCAGGAAAGTCCGAAAGCAGCGCACAGGCTCAGCATCACCCAAACCTGGTTGTAAAATTTGAAGACAGTGTTCATGCGACCCACATCATTCACCAGATGGATCATCTCCACCAGCAGCGTGGCAAACAAAGCCACCCCGACCAGGAAGAAAACAAAACGCTTGACTTCCGAAATCTCCCTGCGCAGCAGCAAAAGCAATGAGGTCACCATCAGCGGCAGCGCGATCCAGATGATCGGCACACCATCAAAAGACAGATAGACCAAAATCAGCACAGCCGCCGCGATTCCGGCCAGAAACCAGCTTTTCTGTGCATGCCAGGTGCTGCGCCAGTTCCGCACACTGGTATATTTCATCCACTGCCAGATCTCACAGCAATACCAGGCCGCGATGAAGAAGAGGAAAATGCCCCAATGCATCAGGTAAGAAGAAACCGGCGTTCTGGTGTCATGCCAGGGTCCCAGCACATTTTCCTGCGTGTTGGTGGAAAGATAGGGATAAACACAGCCAACCATCAGCGCAGCCGTCAGCAGGATCAACACGATCGTGGTTATGACCCGCACCCGTCGGGTCTGAGATTTTGCCGGGAAGAAACCATACCGCAGCCCGAGATAACTCATCACAGCCGCGGTAATGCAGAAGTAAGTCGGGGCATCCCAGGTGTTCGTCGGGATCAGGATCCCAAGCAGCAGCGCCCCACTGATAAACACCGTGAACCATTCAGCGGTGTGATAACGGCGACCGGACGACACCCGCAGGATCAGCGCCGTCAGCCAGACCAGCACCAGGACCGTCATCGGCAGCGCGAAAAGATGGGCATGAGGGTCGCCGTAAAGGAACGAAAAAAACGGAAATTCCGTAATAGACGAATCCGGGATCGCCCGGCTGGGAATCCAATACCAGTCCCCTTTATACATCATCAGCCGCTCGCCGGAAAAGAGCTTCATCACGCCGTTCCAAAAAGCCGCAAAACCCTTTCCAAGTCCGGTTCCGGACATTCCCAGCTCCACCAGTTCATTTTTAATTTGAACGATCGTGCCCAGATTGCCGATCACCTGCATGGCAAGCACGCTGAAAACGCCGGCAAGGTTCGCACACTTTTCACTGATATCCCTTTCCGCCCGGTAAAAAAGCGTCTTCCCGATGCAGAAAGCAGCGCTGCCCAGGAAAGCATACCAAAGCGCCAGGTTCAGGTTGAACGCCACAGAGGGCACCACACCCAGCAGCTTCACCATCAATCCGGAGAGGTAAATGCCATAATAGTAATAATTCAGATACCCGCCGGCAAACCAGGGATCGTAAGGCGGGAAAGACGTGCTTTTGAGGATGGCATTGAAATAGGAAAAATCCATCGGACGCTCGCCGCCCTTATACGGGTGCCAGAGGTCCGGGTTCATAAAGCGGATCAGGAGAAAGAACAGAAAACAGACAAGGAAAATGCCTTCCGCACACAGCGCATCCTTTTTGACCGACCGCCAATAATTTCTGAGGGAATCACGATTCAGGAAAGCGATCCCCGCATTCAGCAGCACAAACCCGGCCAGAATCAGCAGGATCGTCCGCCGGGAATAGTCCATTCCCAACGAGCTCCCCAGCCAGACCGCATACCCCCACAGCATCAGGCCGAAAAATTTAGATATGCCCCAACCTTTATCCTTCAGCGGACGGAAAACGACCGCGGTCAGCGGCATGAAAACCAGCCCCAGCAGCCAGAAAGCAGCCAGCCACAGCACGACCGTCAGGACCTGAGAGCTGTTGATCAGTGACGAACGATCAAACAGTTCCGACCAGGTTCCCGCGTTTTGCTGCGCAGCCCATTGCTCCGGCGCAAGCATACCCATACTAATAACTCCCCGCTCCGGCGGAACTGAAAGCGATATAGGAATAGAAATCTTTGCCGTCATAGGGGCCGGTGTGAAGCTGTTCCACCCCATTCGGATAGTGCTCCCGGATCGCAGCTCCGGCTTCTTCATCAAAATCGCGGTAGATGAAAAGGCGCGGCAGACCGTCATTCGGCAGCGAGGCCACCAGCGACTTGTCAAAGGCATAATCTTTCCCGGGGTCACCGGCATTGATGCCAACCAGACGGGTGTCGACCCAATGCGGATAAGGGATCACAAAGGCCTGCTCATAACTGCCAACAGACTCAGCAAAGCCTTCGATCACAGCGCCGATCTGTTTGGTGTTCCAGGCGCTGCGGTTATAGTCATAAGCATAGCGCCGGAAGACGAGATCAAAATTGTTGGAAAGGATGCCCCCAAGTACCGCAGCAGAGGCCAGGCAGAAGACGACGAACCCGGCAGTATGCGCCCGAACGGACCGGGCGATCACATCAAAGGTGCAGCAGAACCCCGCAGCGGCGATCAGCATCACCGGGATCAGCGCCCCGGCAGTCCGATTCAGGCAGGGATTCTCAGCCGGGAAAGCCAGCGACAGGGTGGACGGCAGCATCAGCAGCGGGATGGAAAGGATCATGCAGATATCCTCCCAGCGTCGCTTTTGGCAGATCCTCATCAGCGCAAACAGCAGCCCGAGGAAGAAGAAGGAGGCAGTGAAATGCTCCAGCGCCGGACGGTAAACGATCGAATGTACCCAGGTCGAGCCGTCACTCCAGAAAGGCATCACGATCCCTTTCCAGACGTTGTCGGCAAAGATTCCCAGCGGGGAGGCGTCAAAGCTCTTTTCCGACTCACCCAGACGGGAGACGGAACGATAAACCACCATCTCCGGCATATCCATGGTCACTCGTGCCAGCGGCAGGAAAACCAGAAAAGCGAACAACACCAGGCACAAAAAAGCGCCCAGAGCATTCGTCCGGTTTCCGGGCTTCACATCCATCAGCAGGAAGATCACAAAGAAAACGGTAAATGCCAGCGGTACGATCCGGAAGGGACTGTAGCCGTGCAGCCCTATCCCTAAAAAGATCCCGCTCCAAATCAATGCGCTGCGGCTGCGGTTCTTCAATCCCTTGATGAAGAAATACAGCGCGGGAGCCGTAAACATCGGATAGTAGGCAAAGCGCAGCGCTGCCCGCTGGATCACGATCGGCCAGTAAGATACACCGCAAAAGAGCATCGCCAGCAAGCCGACCCAGCGGTTCCCGAGCATCTTCCCCAGTTTATAGACAAACGGCAGGATAAAGAGACCGGCCAGCGCAGTGCCGATCTTGAGACTCAGGAAGCTCAGCCCGGTACCGAAAAGTTTGATGACCAGCACGGTGAAATAGAACTGGAAGCACTCCCGCCCGGTGTTCCGGGTGAAGAAGATGGGGCGTTTGCCGTCCAGAATGTCTTTGATGTCATAAAGCTTTTCCGCATGGTCGCTGACCATATCCACCGGAACATTTTCCAGATCATAAAAAATGAACAGAGCGCAGCAGGCAAAGACCGCAAGCCAAAGCAGATTCCAACCGGAAAAACGGAAAGTCGCCGAAAACCGGTTTTGCGTGAGGTCGACGATCCTCTCACGGGCTTTCGTGATCAATTCCTTCAGACTGCTGCGGCTGAAAGCCAGCCCGGCAAAGAGGAGCGACAGGCACCAGACCGAAACGTTCAGGAAAGTGAACTGATTCCCGCCGAATAGCAGGAATGCCAGCAGCGCACAGACCAGGCTCAGCCCCAGAAATTCAAAGCGAAAACCGGCTTCAAACTGAGGCTCAACCGTCTCTTCATTTCCGATTTCAGATACTTCAGGGCTTTCTTCATCCGCGGGCTTCCGGAGCAGAAACGAGAACAGAAAACTCAGTGCACTGAGCAGGTAAAAGCCTGCACCGATCCAGGGCGTGATCCGGGTACGGGCCATGATGGTCGGTTCCAGGATGATCTGTGCGGTCAAAGCGAAACACAGGCTCAGCGCCAGGAACAGCGGGTTGAGCCGGGTCCCAACCAACTCCCGTCCGTTCAGCAGCTGTTCAAAGAAGGGTTGATGAACCGCCGGAGCGTCTGATTCATCCCCATCAGTCTCAACAGGAAAGGGAGGGTTCTCCGGCAGGATCTCTTTACCGAAATTCTTTGGGTTCAGTTTGAATTTCAGGTATTCCAGGACACTGATCTCAGCATACGGATCGATGATTGTTTCATCCGCTGCTCCTGTGTTTCCGTCGGAACGGGACGATTCCGTCATGAAGTCACTCTGTTTTTCAAATCCTTCTGAAGCCGGATCCATTTTTTTCTCATTCATCCCTTCCATATCAATTCACCAACCACCATTTTTTATTCTTACTTCTAACTTTCTCATTCTTCATTAGCTCCAGCAACATGGGACAGGCATCTGTGCGGGCTTCGCCGCAGCAGGAGCCAGTCCCCTTTGCTTCTTACTTCTTCATTCTTCACTCTTCATTAACTTTATGTATTCCGCCGCAACACGGTCCGGGGAATAAAAACTCCGGATCTCTTCACATTTTTCAGCAGAATACACCTGTTTTTCAAGCAAGATGCGGATCAGTGCGTCCGCCAAAGCATCACTGTTCCCCACAGGGAAAATTTCCCCCATCTCATGCCGGGTAACCGGCACACGAATGCCCGGCAGGTCCGAGGCAGTCACCGGCTTCCCGTTCATCATCGCCTCGATCTGAACCAGGCCGAAGGAGTCCGTCCGGTTCAGGCTCGGCATACAGAGCACATCAATGCAGCGGTAAAATGCCGGAACCTGCTCATCCGGCAGCCTTCCCATGAACTGCCAATGTCCCGCCTTGATAAAATCATCAATGCGGGGCTTCAGCCTTTCATAACAGGCTTCCTCGCCCAGCACATTTTCATAGGGTCCCATAAAAAACACCGAAGCCTTCGGGAAGTCCTTCAGCACCTTCGGCAGCGCATCCAGCAGGATCTCCACGCCCTTGTCCGCGGCAAAGCGGCACGCCATGCCGATGACCGGTGAACAACCATTCGCGTTTTTTTCCTCACGGAACTTTTGTGCCGCTTCATCCGTGATTGGCACCAGCTCCACCGGCGGCTGAATGATGCGGACTTTCTCCCTGATCCAGGAAAGGATCTCCGAATGATCCGCATAATCCTGTGAATTGGTTACGACATGATCACAATTGCGGAAGGCGATGGCGTTCATCCACAGCACGCCTTTGTTCGCGAGAGCATTGACAAGACCTGAGGGCATCTGCAGGTCACAGTGATAGGTCAGGATGACCTTTTTCCCGTATTTCCGTCCCAGCCGCGCCAGGAGCGCACTTTCCAACTGCGGGAGATGGATGTTCACCAGGTCCGCTTCTTTCACGAAAGCAGCCGCGTCCAGCCAGAACTTCGGCATCACCATACCCTTGCTGATTTTCAGCAGCGCCGGTTCCCGAACGACACGCACACCGTTCAGCATCTCTTCCGCAGGCAGCTCCTTCAGATGCCGTGAGGTGAGCACAGTGACCTGGTACCCGGCACGCGCCCAGGCTTCCGCTACCCGCGCCGCATAAATCGTCAGCCCGCTGATATATGGCTTGTAGTAGGTCAACGCGACCAATATTTTCATAACCAATGTTATTCCACGCAACACATGATACAGCCCTGCTGTGCCGGCCGCGCGTCAGCAGCAGATCTGTCTCCGTGTGCTCCATCCTGAAAGATACTTTATTTCTTATTTCTTATTTCTTATTTCTTCGACAGGTCATTGTTCATCGTGCTGGTGAAGACTTCTGTCAGCTTCAGACCCTGGACAGAGAAACCGATCAGCCCCCACAGCAGCGGGGTGACGATCGCCACCGCATGCATCACCAGACCGAACGCCAGCGCGGAGGATTGATCAATACCGAAGAAGCCCAGTGCAACCACATAAGCGCCTTCAACAACACCGATCCCCGCCGGAGCTGAAGGGATGGCTCCTCCCAGCGCACCGATGCCCTGAATAAAGAGTCCCGCCCAGAAAGGCAGCTGCGGGAAAAAATTCAGAACGCCCAAACGCAGGCTCAAAATCCAGCAAGCCCAGGTTGCCAGGATCCAGAACAGCCAGACAGCGAAACGTTTCGGCTGCGTCAGGATGCCCATCCCGGAAAGCAGGAATTCCACCTTCGGCAGAACGAATTTTCCAACCTTCGATTCCGGTTTGATGATTTTCCGCAGAGCTTTCATGAATTGCACCTGATGGGCAGCAATCCAGAACATGAAAGCAATCCCGAGGAGAAGCACCCCGAACATGACATAATAAACCGTCCCGGAAAACCCAGCCGAAGCCACCATCGGGATCGTGATGATCAGCATGATCAGCGTGATCAGCACATCAAAGACCCGCTCCAGGATCACCGTTGTGAAAACATAAAACGGACTGCGTCCGATGAGTCCTCCCATGATCACGGAGCGTCCGATCTCACCCAGCCGCAGCGGCAGCAGATTCAGCAGATACCCTTCCGTGATGGTGAAAAAACTGTTCAGCGCCGAAGGCTCATCATTCAGGATCACCCGCCAGGCCATCCCGCGGCAGAAAAAGGAAACCGTCTGTACCGCAAAAAGCGCCAGAAACAAACCGATCGAGCAATTTTTCAGCGCATCCCGCAGAACGGACCAGTCGATAAAATAAATCAAAACCGCGATAATCACCGCAGAGCAGATGAGCCCCGGGAGCATTTTTTTCCAGACATTTGTTTTATTCATATATTACTGTTCAAAAGCGTGGGACAGTCACCTTCGGCGACAGTCCCATTTTTTTTACTCATCCTCCAGCGAGAGAACCGCCATGAAGGCTTCCTGCGGGATCTCCACATTCCCGACCATCTTCATGCGCTTTTTCCCGCGTTTTTGCTTTTCCAGCAGCTTACGTTTTCGGGTGATGTCACCGCCATAGCACTTCGCCAGCACGTCCTTCCGGTACGCCTTGACGTTGGCCCGGCTGATGATGCGGCCCGAGGCGCTCGCCTGAATCGCCACTTCATAAAGCTGCTGCGGGATCAGCTTCTTGAGCTTGGAAACCAGCAGCTGACCCTTGTGGTAGGCATCTTCCTTGTGAACGATCGACGCCAGCGCGTCCACCGGTTCACCGCCAACCAACACTTCCAGCTTCACCAGGTTGCCCGCGCGGTAATCGTCAAACTGATAGTCCATGGAGGCATAGCCCTTTGTCCGGGACTTCAGCTCATCAAAGAAATTGACGATCAGCTCCGCCAGCGGGATCTCGAAATTCATCTGCACCCGATTCGGCGCGGGATAGTCCTGAGAGATGAAGGTTCCGCGGCGTTTGCGGACCAGATCCATGATGGTTCCGTAAAACTCGGTCGGGGTGAAGATCTGCAGCTTCATCCACGGCTCGCGGATTTCCGCGATCTTGCCCTCATCCGGCAGCTGGACCGGAGAGTCAATGCGGATCGTTTCCCCTGTGTTGAGCAGCACCTCATATTCCACGGAAGGCGCCGTCACGACGATATCCAGGTCATATTCCCGTTCCAGGCGTTCCTGGATGATCTCCATGTGGAACAGGCCCAAAAAACCGCAGCGGAAGCCGAAGTTCAGCGCCTGGGAGGTCTCCGGGACAAAATCCAGGGAGGCGTCATTGAGCTGGAGCTTGTCCAGCGCGTCCCGCAGATCATCATAATCTTCTCCCTCCACGGGGTAGATGCCCGCGAAGACCATCGGCTTGGCCTTCTGGTACCCCGGCAGCATTTCCGGCGCGGGAGCGGCAGCAAGCGTCAGCGTGTCACCCACGCGGCACTCGCGAACGGTCTTGAGACCGGTGGCCACATAGCCCACATCGCCGGAGCGCAGTTCGTTCACGGTCATCATGCCGGGGTTGAAAATGCCGATCTCCACCGGTTTCATATCGATGAGGGTGGACATCGCCAGCAGCACGTCATTGGCACGGATCACGCCGTTGCGGACCCGGATATAGGCGATCACACCTTTGTAGGAATCATAATGGGAGTCAAAGATCAGCGCCTGCAGCGGAGCATCGTCCGTTCCTGTCGGTGGAGGAACCAGTTTGACGATCTTTTCCAGCACATCTTCCACGTTCAAGCCTTCTTTGGCGGAAATGCAGGGAATGTCCGCGGCCGGTACGCCGAGCAGCTGCTCAAGCTCATGGGCTACTTCTTCCGGCTGTGCGGAGGGCAGGTCGATCTTGTTGATGACCGGGATAATCACCAGGTCGGATTCAAGCGCGAGATAGAGGTTCGCCAGTGTCTGGGCTTCAATGCCCTGGGTGGCGTCCACCACCAGCAGCGCCCCTTCGCAGGCTTCCAGTGCCCGGCTGACCTCATAATTGAAGTCAACGTGCCCGGGGGTGTCGATGAGGTTCAGTTCATAGCGCTTCCCGTCTTTGGCATCATAAAACATGCGCACCGCGGAAGCTTTGATGGTGACGCCTTTTTCGCGTTCCAGATCCATGCTGTCCAGCACCTGATCCATCATCTGCCGTTCGGAGATGGTGCCGGTGAGCTGCAGCAGGCGGTCCGCGAGCGTCGATTTGCCATGGTCAACATGGGCGATAATACAAAAATTGCGAATGTTCTCTTTCATAATCAGTTATCAAGTATAACATTTCTTTACCTGATGAACGTTTTAAGATGAGCGTTTTCGGGAATTAGATGATGGTGTGTCAAAAGGGTCAGATGCCGCTGACACATAAGTAATTTACGGGGTAATTATAATTGTATCTGCAAGAAAATCAATTCCATTCATTTCGCAAAGCTTTCTGAATTTCAAGTCCATCCAGTTTTTTTCAATAGAGCCAAAACAAACAGCTAAACTATCCTGGCTTTTTTCTTTTTTTGTCTTGTTCGCTTTGAACAAAATATAATCGATAAATTCTGAAATTTCATTCAGATATTCTTCAGGAACAGACTGAATTTGTTTTTCAATTTCAGCATAAACCATTTTTCATCTCCCGCACCAACATCAAATAATGTTCACACTAAATCAAGAAAACCTTATGTTATATATTTATTACAGTATAGTAGAAAACTTTACATTTTTCAATAGTTTCGTTTCTGTCGGCTGTTCAAGAGACTCGGTAAGGCTGTATTCGCGTGCAGTTTAAGAAAACTCGCAAAAATTGCACACAAGGACGGTTATCCTGCTGCCGCGCAGCCGGCACAGGAGAACTGTCACCTTGTGCGCTCAAGCACAGGGGACTGGCTCGTGCTGCGGCGAAGCCCGCACACGTGCCTGTCCTCTGCTGCGTAGTTGATTTGCAAAGAAGAACTGGGTGTTTGAAAAACTTTGTTATACCTGATCAACGCAACAGGGGAACAGGCACCTGAGTCGGCTGCGCGACTACAGGAGCCAGTCCCCTGTGCTAATTCTGCGACCCTTTCCTTCGGGTACCGTCCCTCTTAAAAACAGGCAGCCGAAATCCTCCGGGAGATCGGCTGTTCCTACATCCTACATCCTACATCCTACATCCTATATCCTACATCCTATATCCTATTTCCTATTTTTCCTCTTCCTTTTTTCGCGCAATTTCTTCCGCACATCATCGGAGGGGCCAGCGCGTTTCCGCGAAAGGTCCGTCTCGGCCAGATGCCGGTCCCAGCGAGCTCTGA
>CAYWKZ010000017.1:0-32129 GCA_964459115.1 uncultured Leptolinea sp.
CCAGCGCCATATCCAGCGCATCATGCCAGAAGAAAATGTCACCGTTCAGATCCCAGTCATCATAGTCCGGAGCGCGTCCATCGTGCTTGACGCCGGAACGAAGCTGGCGGCCGATTCCCTGAATGAAGACGGTCTTGTGTTCGCGGGTGATGGCGTTCTCCCGTTCCTTCGGGGTGAGATAAGGCCAGCGGTCTTCCAGTTCCTGCGAAGTGACAAAGGTCACATCCCGGCTCAGCTCCGTGTGAAGCTGGGGATAAAGCGCCCGCAGCAGTTCGTGCGTGTTGCAGATGGCATTGACGATGGCCTTCACCACCAGATGAAGGTAAGCCGTGGTGCGGGATTCAGCCGTGATGACCTTTTCCCAGTCCCACTGATCCACATAAACCGAGTGGATGTTGTCGATGGCCTCGTCACGGCGGATGGCGTTCATGTCGGTGTAAAGCCCGTTGCCCACGTCAAACTTGTAGCGGGCCAGCGCCATGCGCTTCCATTTGGCGAGGGACTGGACGATCTGTGCATCGCCGCCGATGGCCGGGATGTCAAAGCTGACCGGGCGTTCCACACCGTTCAAATTATCATTCAGGCCGGATTCTTTCGTGACAAACAGCGGAGCAGTGACACGCTTCAGATGCAGACTGGCTGCGAACTGATTCTGGAAGGTGTCTTTGATGTAGGTGATGGCGCGCTGGACTTCATAAATGTCAAGCGTCGGCTTATAATCGTCAGGAATGATCGTTTGCGTTCCCATATGAAATTTCCTTCCTTCATGAAAATTTCCAAAAATCATACTACAAATTATGATCTTTTGGCGTAATTTGTTACAATCGCGGCGGAGAGTGGACGATGTTGATCACGAGAAGGACACTTTTACTCATCTTATTTTCACAATTGATCCTGTCACATTGGCTTATTTCTCCGGCCCAGGGAAATGACGGATAATGTAAAATTGTTATAATGCGAAAAATTGAAACCATAATTCTTTTTGAGGTACAGACATGGCACAAAATTATCTCCTGACATCACTGGGCCGTCTGGGAAACGACAGACCCCTTCGTTATTATTCCGTAAAAAACAAATTCGGCTCCAGCTACTGTGAAGCAGTGCAAAGCATGGAAGCAAGCAGCAAATATATCCTGGCTTCTTACCCTCTTGATATGATCCTCGTCGTCGGTGAAGAGATGCCCTCTGAGAGCGGAAACGAGTTGAAACCAAGCCAACTGAAGGATGCAGATACGCTTTATTCCGCCGAACCCGGCTCTCTTTCCGCCTTTGACCAATATCGGTCCCGGATCGCGCAGTATATCGACGAGATGAGTCTGGAACAACAGGCCTATGACAAGCTGCTGTCTGAGGAAAAGCGCACAAAGATCATCGATTTTATTCAAAAATTTTTTGAAGAGAACTCAAAACAGGAAACAAAGCGGCTCAATCGCTTTTTTGATGAGCTGGCAGGTGACCAACAGCTTTATGATCAGTTTGAAGATGCGCTGTTCGCAGCTTTTCCGGATTTGCGCGAAAAGTCCCGGCTTGTGATGAAATGGGTGAAAAACTATCTGTACACACAGTTAAAGCCTTCTTACAAGCTGGAAATTCTTCCGGTCAACGAAAATATCAGTGTCCGTTATGTCCCGGCAGATATGCTGGATAATCGGGAGTATTGGTTCAACGATGTTTTGAATGTCGACCAGGATGTGCTCGATGGCAAAGATGAGATCAACATCTTTGTTTCCCTGGACAGCGATTCCTCAATAGACAGTCACCTGATCCTGAACATTCTTGACATCCTGATTTCCGCACCGGGAAGCAATGTGCACCTGAAGAAGATTTACAGGGTTCTGGAGTCCTCAGGGAGTCTGACGGGCGTGATCAATGACAACACTTATAGTGCCCTCAGCACCGATCTGGTCACTGCAGCACACGCGTTTCTGAATTACGGCAAAACAGATATGCTGGTCAATTTCTGGGAAAACGGAGAGGAACACAACGAGCGTATCAGCAGCCTGATCTATGCAGCACGCCATGTGGACGTGGGAATGTCCATGTGCAACATTCTTGAGGTAGCGGAAGGCATCCAGCAGCTGCGCAGTCTGCTCAAGGACAAGCGTTCCTGGACGGAAACCGGAAATTACGGACTTCTGTTCGGTATAATCGCCGGTTGTATCGAGTCAGATTACAGTGCACTGCTGGAAAGCAGCCATGACGATTTGTTTATCGAACTGATAAAATGGGCCTATCGCCATCAGCTGTATCAGCAGGTCCTGACGCTGATCGAGTCCCACGCGCCGACAATTCTGGTGAGGTCCGGCATCTTCTATTACTGCGATGATGAGAGCCGGGCGCCCCAAGTCACAAACCTTCTGGCACGCCAGCGGCTGGAATTGAAGCCTTATGAATACTATAAGATGGACGACATTGAACATTATTTCGTCAAAAATTATGATCGGGGAGCTGTCAGGTTCAACGATAAAAAGGTAGAGGACAGGAATCTTGCCTACGCAATCCTGCGGGCTCAGTCGATTAATATCCAGGACTCATCAAAAATAAGCGCTCGTACAGCATGCAGCAATGTTGAAACCGTGCAGAAAGTTCTTTATGGTTACTATCACCTCGGTTTCGTACGAAACAAGATCAGCCATGCGGACGCAAACGCGATGGCCGATCGGCGTCTGATCGTCTCTGAAAGTGACGTCAGCTATGCCATGTCTTTGATGAAGGAATCCATCGAATATTTCATCATAAACTTTGAAACGGCCATGGAGGAGATCCGGGGCAAAAACCCGAAGATCGTTTACATCAGCGCCGATGACGTCCGGGATGCCGCAGATCGCATAAAGCGCGAAAGATATCAGGGAGATCGGAACCGCACCGGCAGGTACGGGGGCAGATAGCGCGGTATGTACCGGCTGCATCGGCTCACTTTCCCGTAAACAGCGGTTTTCGACGGATCAAAAGTCACTTTTTTTTTCAAGTGGACTTGCAGAAACGGGAAAATGTGCTAAAATAAACTCCAGATAAGCGGTTATCGTACAATGGCAGTACGTCACCCTTCCAAGGTGATCATACGAGTTCGAATCTCGTTAGCCGCTCTTTTGTTATGTCATCATGGACTTGAATTTGTCCCATTTGAAAAAGATTTGTCTCATTTGGGGCTAAAAATGGGCAGATTTTTTGAAATGAATTTGTCTCATTTTTATAAAAAAGCAACAAAAAGACTACTGTCTGCGAGTAAACAGTAGTCTTTTTGTTATTTTTTTACATTTGTCTTATTTTATTTTTCATGGAATTAGGTTTGTCTTATTTTAGTTACTACGATAATATGCTTTATGGAAAGATTTGTCCCATTTTTTCAGTTTCAGCAATTTTCCGAAAAGAACTTTTTGTTAAGGTTTGAAATTCTGTTTTTGAATTTCTTTAAGGTTAGTATTCCGGAAGTTCTTCTGAGACAAAATCTGTCCAAAAGCTATTGGATTAAATGTAAAAAAAATCCCGGTAGATCACCGGGGAAGAAAATTGTAAACAACTTGCTCGTTAGATCAAACAGCCAGAGGCAATTCTTTTTTTTCTCTGGCGATCAGACATGAAGGACAAGTAATTATTGTCCGAAATCAATCTGTCGGCTATTTTTATAAAACTCACCATATCGATGATTTTCGTCTCCATGTCGATCTGAATCTGTTTGTGTGCGACATAATGCATAAGCAGGCTTACCTTATCCGTCACTTCTTCCGGATTCCAATAAGCAACGACCCGGCGGATATTTTCAAACAATCCACGATTCATTTCATCCGTGTACACCTGCCGAAACCGTACATCAGCTTCATCCCAGTAAATTTTCTGAAGGAAGACATTTTTTTCCTGCCTTTCACTTTTATGAAAAGCTTTTCTCGAAAATTTAACAGAGTAGGCTTCCATCTGACCGTTCCGCAGCGTAACCACAAGATCAGTGGTTAATGGAGTCAGTATTCCTTTTAGTCTGGGATGTCTGAGCCCATATCTGTCTGCGAGAGGTTCAGTTTTATCTATCGGCAGCGGATACTGTTCGCGAACATCAATAACATCATCCCGCCACCGAAGAATATAGTATAACATCACTTCGCCTTTTGATAGAAGATGGACCTGTCGACCGGTTAGCCAATCTTTTACAGCTGATGTCATACCGAGATGTCCGCGCTGCTCTGTTGCTCTAATGTAGGGATTATAATCTGCACCTTCGAATTCTCCGCGTTGTTCTTTCATTTTTGTTTTGTCCGATACGTTGTACAGCCATCGGCGGAAATCACCTGATCCATGCCGCACGGCGGAATATTGAAATCACTGTGGTCGTTTTCAACAATAATATTTATGGGATGACCGGCGGACAGTATTCTCCGACAACGCCTGGAGGGGAATGGGGAACCACGGCACCCTATGGGAATATTGACAGGCAGTTTGATATCATACAGCTGGCTGCCACTGCGGGTGCTTCTTACACAGCCCGCGGCACAGCCTATCATACGCAGGAGACGATCAAAGCTCTTCAGGATGGCATCTCACATTCGGGTTTTTCTCTGATTGACTGTTACAGTCCCTGCCCAACTTACTACGGGCGCAAGAATAAAAAAGGGTCTGCTGTTGATATGTTGAGATTTCAGCGTGACCATGGTGTGACCGCTGCGCAGTTCGCAAAGCTGTCCGATGAAGAGAAGAAAGACAAATTCATTGTCGGCCAGCTTACACAAAACGATTATCCGGGTTATACAGCCCTTTATCAGAATCTTATTGAGAAGAGCCGGAAGTTTGTTCAAAAGAAGGAAAACGAATGAATAATCGTTGTGTGATGCGGTTTACCGGTTCCGGAGGACAGGGCGTGATCATGACCAGTGTGATCATGGCGGAAGCGGCTGCGTTGAATGGAGACAGGGTGGTGCAGTCCCAGTCTTACGGACCGGAGGCACGCGGAGGAATGTGCCAGGCTTATACCATTATCAGCAATGAGGAGATCTGGTTCTCCCAACCGGAAAAATCGGACGTGTTGCTTGGGTTGACACAGGATGCGCTGAATAAATTTTGTAAAGATACTGTCCAAACCTCTGTTATTATTGCTGATTCCGGACTTTCTGTTCCGGAAGACCGTCCCGCTTCAAACATTATCCTCATACCGATCCTGGAAACCGCAGCAAAGGTTGTTGGAAACCCGCTAACAGCAAATGTTATCGCCGCAGCCGCAGTGAATACATTACTTGATCTTTTCCCTGAGGAAATTTTGCGGGAAGCAGTCAAAAGGCATATTCCTGCCGGAACAGAAGAATTGGACATGAAAGCATTTGAAGAAGGCAAAAAGCTTGCCGAGCAGGCGAAAATGGCCGTGATAAAGCCATCCTGAATTGGGCGGCTTCAATCGTTTCGGGAACGCCGATCAGATCCTGGCTTAGGAAAAGATAAGCTGCAATTCTACATTTTGTTAAATTCAGAGACACCGGGAATTTCTTGACTTATGTATTACTCCTCTCAATTTTTTTTCGCAATTCAGAAATGATCTCGTCCACGTTCGATATATTGGCTGTACCCGGATAAGACTGCTCAAAACGGGTCAGAAGATCATTGTTTTTCTTTTCATCCGAGACTGTCTCTTCATACAGTTTTTCAAAATGACCGCTGCTCATCACATTCTCAATAAAAATGCGTGACCCTTCCGGAAGCATATCCCAGTCCCCGTACAAATCGATATATGCACCCTGGATCCTGACCATGTTAAGCGGGTCATTCCGTTTTTCATGCTCTGACAGGATCCCGAGAATGTCAGAGAGATCATTCTTATACCGTCTTCCGGAGCGGAGCTTCATCGCGATCAGGTACTCTCCTGAAACTGTACGAATCGTGACGATATTTGAATATGTTTTGTAATATTCGGAATACTGAAACAGTTTCGGTGTATAGGATGAAGTGTTCTGAAAATCGGCGTTCAGCCAACCATTCGGAAGTCCATATCGATCCCCGACAGTGTTGACCGCGTCTTTCATACAGGAAGCGGCCAGAATCAGCGCATCAATATCCGTAGTCATGTCACGGAAACCGTAATTGATCAGCACCGAGGCACCGCCGACAAGGATCATCTCCGCCGGAACATCTTTCCCTGCCAGCTTTCGATATTCTTTTGCAGCAGCCTTCAGATAAAAATCAAGATTATCCCGCGTAAATTCGACCATGCGCTCAGCACACATCGCGAACCTCGTTTTCTACGATATTAAAGCGCAAAAATTCCGGAATCGCTGACCGAAAGGACTGCTTCAGGATCTCATCACTGTGCGCGGCCGCCGCAAAAGCCCGGATGCTTAAGGGATAAAGCGGCTCCCGGAGTTTCAGCGAACGCAGATCATCATAATCCTTGCAAAGGGGAACCCGGTTGACTCTGCTGATATAGTCAAGCATCGCCAGCAGGTACAGACATTCCGGATACCATCCACGTTCGTAATATTGACGGATATCGTTTTTTTCCAGCAGATTTAGGATAAAAGGTATGTCTCCCGCGGTTTTCAGATGATGACATACCGCGCTTCTGAAATTCCCGAAGCTGCTCCTTTTGGTCATGTACGGTACCAGAAGCTCTTCCATCGGTATTTCCAATGCACGGGCAATTTTATAGATCGTTTCCGCGCTGCATTTTTCAGGTCTTGTTTTTCCACAGCAAAGATCATTGATCGTTGTATAGGGAACATCGCTCTCCTTCGCCAGCCGGTACATTGACATCTTTTTGTTTTTCAGCATATCTGTGATCGTCATGCCATCTCCTTAGAAAATATTATAACGGTATACCGACATAATGTCAATCGTACCGCACAGGCGCGAAACCGTTGATAAATATCTTTATAACTTCGATAAAGTAAACATCCGCCGGATGATGCAGTTATGCAGTATCTGAGTCAACGAAAACAGGTCACTTTGACTCAAGCCGATTAAATCAGTGTTTCCATAATATGGAAAGGACAACCGGAGTTTTAAGCGCAGTTCTTTTTATCAAAGTAAAAAAGAGGAGGAACTTCTGCTGCTCCGGAATTTACCACATTCTGAACCAATTCATGATCTTTTCAAAAAAGCCGGCTTTCTTTCTGAAGAACCTTTCTTTGGTCAGTTTCTTTTGGCGGGCCTCATATTCCTTCACGACCTCGATGCTCATCTTTCGGGCTGAGGAGCCGTGAGAGTAAACATCATGAAACGCCTCGCCAATGAACTCACCCGGACTTTCAATTCCATAGATGGATGTATGGTTATTCTCCTTGAATTTATTATTCCACATTACGATCTGTCCTTTAGGAGCGGGCCTCCCGTTTACCTGTAACCCGTTCGCCTCGTGTCGATCGAGTTGTTCGTAATCAGCCTTGCTGATCACATTCCGGTTTTTAAGTACTGAATCGATCAAATCAGCTTCTACTCTAAATTTGAACTGGGCATCCAACGCCTTATCGCTGTTTTTTTCGTCATTCAATGTTGAGGTCAGAACATGTCCCAATTCATGCGTACCGACTGTGTCCACCGATAAACCGGTGGAAAAATTCCCGTTTTTGATTTTATCGTTGGTCTCGTTTCGTTTTTGTATACCCTCGGGGTCATTTGAATCCTTAAAGGCATTATACATAATTGCAGCTTTTTCGTGCAGGCCAACGGTCTGTGTTGTACCCATTATATCCTTTGCATCTTTTGGGGTAATTTCCATGTCTCCGATATTATTGCGAAGTTCCGGATAATCAAGAACCACCCGGGTCATGTGTTTCAGCTTGTTCTTCAGATGCTGAAGTTCAAGATTTCGGGTTTGTCCTTCGGGATCGATCATCTTCCCGCCGGGATTTCCGGTATATGCCGCAAATATCCGATATGCTTCCTGAGGCGTTCGGGCGGCATCGATTTGTGTCTGGATCACATTCAATTCCGGATCATGATTTGGATTGAAAACCGCTGCATCATCCTCCTGCACTTCGTCTGTCTCATAGGCCCGTTTTCGGTTTTCGTTCTCATCTGTGTGCAGATATTTCGGAACACGGTTGATCAGGTTGGTCTTTATCGCCAGGTCTTCCAACCGGTAATTGCCTAAGCGGCCGCCTATGAACTGAATGAATTGCTTATACTCAAACAGTCTCTTACTTGCCTGCCATTTCGTATCCATCGGCTTCAGCACAATGTCGCTCAAAAGACCTTTTGCCGCATAATCCTGGTCAGCCGCCATAGCAAGCCATCGGATACCGGCTGCCTGTGTATAGCCCGGGATCCTGTTACCGGCGCCCTGCTGGATCAATTTTTTCAGCGGGCTTTCGAAGTTTTGATAAACTTTCCTTCCGAGCTGGGTGTTGAAAACCGCAGTCATCGCCTGTTCCAGGTCGACGTTATTCTCATGCGGGACTGCATTGTTTTCAGCAGGAGCTTCTTCCCCGATCAAAGGTTCAGCAACATCTTCAACATGTTCTGCATTCTGCCCGTTTTGCTGTTCATTATTGAAAGTTCTATTCTGATTCAGGAAGGAAATGACCTCATCCTGAGCCGGATGGGTATTGATGTTATTCCGCATAAACTCAGCAAATTTCGTTTTATGGTCAAGGGGTTCATTGATAATTTCATCTTCTTCCGGAATCTCTTCCATCAATCCTACCATTAATTTGTCTTTGTCTATCTGAAATTTTTTCGGTCTTTTCAGGTTCGCTAATTTCTGTCTTTTTTTCAATTCTTTTTTCTTGAGATGATTATATTTTGCCACTCTGATTCTGTTCAGCTGGTCTTTTCTCTTCTTTTCATTAATCAGTAATTGCAAATCCGTTGGCTGCGTTCGATGCAAAGCGTTACCGGGTCTGCCACCATTCGGAGCAAAGGCTGAAAGATTTGCTTCATTGGAAACCGGGTTCAGCAAAGGAGCCATTTGATTGAGTGCTTCATTCCCGATACCGCTATACGCTTCCTGAAAAGATCGCTCCTGACGGGAATCATTGCTGCTCGTCTGACCGTTCGCGTTTCGTCTTTGGTTGCTTTTCTGTCTGCGAAACATATTTGTTCACTCTTCTCCGGATTTCCTGATTCAGCCGATACATCGATCTATAATAGGGACTGCTGTTATTATTATAATTGTATTTTTTTCTCATTTTCCAAGAAAAGCTGTTTTTATAAGGAATAAGCCAAATTCACTTCAAAAAAGTATTTGTTCAGTACCCTTCGTAACTGAGCTGAGGTCACGAAGGGTACTGAATAGGTACATATTTTTTATAACTCTTTATATGTAATAGAAGATTTTATATCTTTTTATATCTCATGTCAAGAATTTATTCCGATCAAATGAAAAACTTTGCGAAAATGCACAGGTGAAGTGACAAATGACATCGTATAATAATTTAATTATTACTTGTAAACTTCTATTGTGAACAATATCATTACGCCCAATCGCAGGAGTTATGTTGAAAATTTACTGACTGATTTCTTTATGGAAAACTACTTTACCTCCAACATTTCAGCATCAACGATAAAAGCCTGCAGTTTTTATTCACCGCAGGCTTTTCACCGTTTTGGTTGCCGTATATGGGATTCACTCCCTTGACATATTATTATGTTATTTGTGATTTTCCAGATAATTCTGAAGGCGCAGCGCGGCATTGTCTTTCAGGTTCTGGTAAAAAAACTGCATATCGTAAACGTGCAGCACGCCGGGGGCAAGCACCGGGATGACCGGTTTGTAGTCAGCCGCATCAATATCGGTGACTTTCAGCACGCCTCTTTCCGGATCGAGATAGGCGCCGCACAGCTCGGTTTCTTCACGCTTGAGCTCGCCCTTGCCATTCACAAAACGTGAGCCCTTGTTCAGGGATTTGTCAGCAGGAGTGGAATCGGTCTTCCAGTTCAGCGGATTGATGTAAAGCGCTTTTTGACCGGCCGGGTTGATCAGAGATTCCGTGACATCCGGCGCCTCGCAGTCAAAGGAGACAATAACGCCTGTGTCACCCTCACCCTGCGCCATTTTGAGCTGAGGATATTCGTTGACCAATTCCTCAGTAACAGGCCACCCGATGAGATATGCCGCCACCAATTGGGATGCAAGCTCTTCATCACCGAAATACTCTTGCATCAGACGTCTGCCCATATAAGCCCCCTGAGAAAACCCCATGAGGATGATCGGACGTCCGTTGTTTTCATTTTTCAAATAATAATCAAACGCAGCGGAGACATCTCTGTAGGCAAAATCAAAGTAGGGCTGCCATTCTTCAAATGGCATGGCGTAAGTTGTTAATGTGATCTGCCGGTAGACAGGTGAAAAAGTCCGCGCATTGGGGGCGAAAATATCTTTGAAGATATTGGTCTGGATCAGGAAGGAAGTGAGCGCCGGAACATCGTCAGCAAACATGTTGTGACTCAGTGAGTTGGAGACGGTCGGCGCAATGCAAAAGAAATCTGCGTCTGTTTCTTCCACATCGTTAAAAATGATCCAGTTGGCCGCGTCAGAATAGTCAAGCGGGCCCTCTGCAAGATAATCGTCCGACTGTGCCATTCCGCCGGTAACCACGCAAAGCAGTCCAATAACAAGCGATACAAAAATGATAAGTTTGATTGTTTTCATTTGTTTACCTCAATTCGATTCATTTATAATACGAAATTTCAGATTATGATAGTATTTATGAAATAAACCTTATTTGCCTTTATCACCATCTCGTTGATTTCTTCCGGCCTTTCCACATTCTTCGGTGTTACTTCTTCCATTTGTTCCTGAAGATTCGATAACCGCGCCAAACATAAATCAAGATACCCGGAAAAATCTGAACGTAGATGCGATCTGACAAGATTATCCGGCAACTTAGGATTTGACCAGATACCGATCTGGCCTGCCTTACCGCCTTCCGCACGCTTCAAATTTTCTCCAACAGCATTCGGTGAATAAGTCTCGTCGGTACATCGATCCACAACAGGGATTGCTGCTATCATTATAACATAAGGGAACAGGTACGATCAGCCTTTTTTATATTCCGTTGTATCCATACCCAAAAACTTTCACTCCATCCTGCACATTTCATAGATTTTTCCATTTTTAAAGGGTTCAAATGACAAACTGTGATATACTATTCAAAGTTAGTTAAAACTAATTAACATATTGCAGGGAATTGCTTCTGAATCAATTCTAATCAAAAATACAATGATTTCAATTTGTATCAGAACACACTCCCGCAAAATTCTAATGTATCAAAGGACCGTATTATGAAAAAAACATTGATTCTTATGTTGGCCGCATTGATGTGCCTGACGTCGATCGCTTCTGCGGAAGAAGCGGTATATGTTCTGATGAACATCCCGTACGCTGATTTTTACAGCGCTGAAAACGCGGTTGATGCCATCACCTCCGCGACATTGAAAGGGAAGGCCCGCAATACAAATGTAACCGGCGCTTCCTTTCATCAAAGTGAAGAAGCTGTAACCACGGAAGGGATTGCCGGGGCAATATTCCCGGTCAAAGCTGACCCGGCCGATCTGGCTGCGCTGGGCGGTAAAGAAATAACTGATGATGCTTCCTTAAGTTACATTTTCTCAGCAAAAGGACAGGATACCGAAGTCAATCTAAACGGTGCGGATGTTCTTCTGGAGAGCCCGAATTATTCTTACTATGTATTGGCTGAAGCCCCTGCCTCATACAAAGTGTTGAGCGTCGAAAACGGAGTTCCCTCTTTCAGCGAGGTAACAGGCGCTGCAGCCAATGGCAAGGCAGAGGCAATCGTGTCGTATACCGGTCATCATACGGACATTGAGATCTCCCTGGAGGGCATTGATGCCGACCCTGCTCTTGTGAGCGGTGTTATCGTCACAACCGAAGACGGTACAAACTATGCCATGCACCATATCGTGAATATCTGGAGAGGCGAGTTGGGCTGGGATCTCAAAGATCTTGACCTCGGCGGTCAGACCATTACAGGACTGCGTTACCTGATGAAGGATGGCAGCATTCTGGATTACGCGGTTGATATCAATATTCTCCCCGCATACAGCGGTGAATTCACCGGCACAGTCAATGCGGATATGGATCTGTTCGTGCTGAACGGAACACTTGATGAGCTTGAAAATCCTGTATTGACCATTACCTGCACCGCCGGTACCGGGAAGGGTGTTCCCTCTGATGTCGTCTTCAGCGGCCCGGCCGTGAATGATGCCGTGGAGCTGGATACGGCGAAAATTGCTGAACTTACGGCAGCCGGAGAACCCGGTGCGGAGATCGTATTCACAGCTGTTGTTGACAGCGATAATTATGCGACAGAAGTCGTTACCGTTGAATAAAGAATAACTGAAATTCAAAGAATATGAGGGAGCCTCCGTGTTTCCTCATATTCTTTTATTATCACCAGCCTGGAGTTTCCTGACGTGATTTTTCTGATCGCCTTCGCTTCCGCCCTGATTTTTGTTTTCCTGTTCTCATCTTTGCTGCGGAAACATGCCATCCCGTTTTATCTGGCAGCTGCAGCGGTATCCACTGCCGTCGTGTTTTGTACATGGAACCGGGTCACCTTCCCGGGATGGTTTGAAACGTGGATCTGGCCATTATTTGCCAGAGGAGCTTTTGCCGGAGCGCTCTTTATTGTGGTAATGTGGACGGGAGCCCTTCCCGGCAGTTCGACCCTTTTTAAACGATTCATGCCGGTACGAGCGCAGCTCTCCATTCTCGCATGTATCCTGACGTTTGGGCATAATATAGCTTATGGAAAGACCTATTTCACGGCATTGTTTTTCAGTCCTTCGCGGATGTCCCTCCCCACGCTCATAGCCGCGGTATGCTCCCTGCTGATGATCGTGATCATGCTTCCGTTGTTTGTAACTTCTTTCATGCCTGTCAGAAGAAAAATGGAACCAAAGAGCTGGAAGCGTCTGCAGCGTTTTGCCTATCTTTTCTATGCGCTCTTATACTGCCATGTTATGCTGCTCGCCATCCCGAACGCTATTAAGGGACGCAGCGGATATTCGCTGACCGTATTCGTCTACAGCTTTGTCTTTTTAAGCTATGCTTTTTGCCGGATTATAAAAGCCATCGCGGTCAGGGAAAAAGCGACTGCATCCTTAGCGCTGAAACAGTCAATGGCCATACTATGCAGTGCTGTGATATCCGCACTGATTTTGTCAGCCGTGCTCATTGCCGGAGAAGTTTCATCCCTGCGTGATGAACTGGAGTCACTTCAGGCCCCGGCTTCAACTGAATCTGCGGATGAAGAGACTGCGGCGGCAGAAGTCACAGACAATACTGCCGAAGATCCGAAGATCACAGATCCCACGACCGGCACAGCCTCCGGTTCAAAATATAAAAACGGGATTTTCACAGGCAGCGCGAAAGGGAACCATGGAAGCGGAAAAGACGTGGAGGTTGCCGTAGAAATCGAAAATGACAGGATCCTCTCTATAGAAATCACCGGGTTCCGGGACGACGAAGAATATTTTTCTCCGTCGATAGAAGGCGCTGATATGATCGGGAAAATTCTGGATAAGCAATCTCCTTATGTGGATGTGATAACCGGCGCAACAGAAACCTCCGAAGGCCTGATCCGCGCGGTCTCCGCCGCTTTGCGTGAAGCGGGGAAATAATACCGGCAAATCGGTTACGCCATTGTAACGATGAGCCCAATTGAAACAACATGCGCTTTTCTCTGCTGACGAAGCATCAGGTTCCCTGGACATATAACGATCACTCAAAATTTCTCCGAAAAACCGCCTGCAAAAAGGTATCTTGACACGATAATTATCATGGTATATGATTAACGGTGATAATTATACGACGTTATACTGATTTGTCGGAAGGAGATCGATCAAATGACAGTTGTAAACACCACACACCCATTTATCACCGGACGTTCTCAGGCTGTCCGTATTCCCAAAGAGTACCGGTTTGCAGATGATGAAGAACTGATCCTCAACCGCATTGGAGACAGCATAGTGATTACACCGAAAAAAGCTCTTCTTTCCTCATTCTTTTCGGGAGCAGGATTGCTGGATGAAGATTTCATGGCAGACGGAAGACCGGAAGACGCTCCAACCGTAAGAGAGCCTCTGGATTGATATGTACATGCTCGATACCAACATCCTTATCTTTGCGATGAGGCATCCTGACACGCCCTGTGCTTATACGGTTGCATCCCATGCAGGCAATGACATATGTATATCCGTAATCACATATTCAGAACTTGAATACGGTATTCTCAACAGCAGGAATCCTGAAAAGAATCGTGAAGCTGTGATCAGAATGTTGGCAGGAATCCCCATCCTTGATTTCGGTATGACTGCCGCAAAACACTTCGGAGAGATACTGTCAAAGTCAAAGGGTGTATATGGACAGGACAGGGACGAGATGATTGCCGCACACTGCCGCAGTCTTGGTTACGTTCTGGTTACTGACAACATAAAGGATTTTCAATATGCTGACGGACTCGAAATCCAGACCTGGCGCACTCCTGACGACATCCGATGACTATAGATTAAAACGAATATACTGAAAGAAAAATGGAAAAAGAGAAGAAGCGCGAATCGATATTTTTGAGTGAAAAGCTGATGGCAGCAGTCTGCGCGTTCATCACCGCGGCAGGCCTGCTCTCCCTGATCCTCTTCCGCTCCCATATGGACCCGTTTGAAATATTCGGGGTAATCGTCAAAGTCGTGACCGCAGTGACCATTTTCTTCGCGTTCAGGTCCTATAAATGGGATGTGGCAAAGGGGCTGCTGGGCGGAGTTCTGTTCAGTCTGATGTATCACGAGGCTTATGTGGTCCTGGCAAAATTATGGAGCCAGGATTTTGACACCTATCTCATCGCCGGGGTATGGGGCAGCCTTTACTTGGCGGCTGCCGGGATGTCCCTGTGGATGACGGTGATCATCACCGTTGACCATTTTATCGTAAACTATACGCTGAGGAGCAACCCGAAAAACCTGATCCTGAACCGCATCGCCATTACCTTTAAATTTGTCACATATATCTTTTTGCTTACCGCCAACAGCCGGCTTGGGTTTTCCGCTTCCCTGATGTGGAAAAATGCAATTGAATCCCTGACTGACATGGCTATCTTATTGCTGGTGATCATGACAGAAACACAGTTTGACACTTTCAAAAAACTGCGTCAGGAGCTTCTGGCCGCAAGAAGAGGAGGAAAAGGCAAATGAGCACAAAAGAACGTCTTTTCGGCATCTGGCTGATCACGATGAACCTCCTGGCACTGTTGGCCTATACTGTTTTCTTCGTTGCACAGATGTGGCTGGATATCCTGCACGCATGGTACCTGGCGCTGGTTATCCTGCAGGGCACCGCACTGTTCATCTATATGTGGGGGCCCGAAAAGCTGAAATCAAAAAAGCTCAGGCTGCTTTACCGTCTCCTTTGCGCCTCTTCGCTCCTGGTGATCCCTTCCTTCATATTCATTTTCATGGGGCTCATTTCCCAATATCATGCGGTGATACCGGAGGCCATCGACGCATCGACAATGCGCACGGAAGAGATCCTGCCAAAGGATCAGACCGTGATCTACAACACAGGACCGCTTTATATCTTCTTTCCGGAATATTCCGACATTGATCATGTGACTGAAAACCGCCCGTCAAAATCAGACGATTCCATCACCTGGTGCAGCGGAGCCGCTTTCCAGCACACGGTCAGCCTCGGTTTTTCGCAGGAAGATGTGGAAGGAGACCATGCTGCGAACGGCATTCTATACGAAAATCCCTATAACCGGGATGACTTCGTGGCTTTTACTTTCGCAAACGGGGAATATGCTTTTCATTTCGACAACGCCACCGAAGCCATGAAAGCAGCGGCAGAAGCAGGCGGCAGCGGCTTCATGCAATTCGGGCTGATCCGGGATGGCAAGTCCGTGATGAGTTTTGACAGGCCCAGAGCCCGGTCCTACAGGACCATGGCGGAACTGAACGGGCACCTGTGCATCATCGATTCCGTAAAGATGATGCATTTCACCGAATTCATGGAAGAGCTGCAGAAGCTCGGCGTCACCAATGCTATCTATATGGACATGGGCGCAGGGTGGAACTATTCATGGTATCGCCAGGTTTCCGGGAAAGTCCGCACACTTTTCGGCCTTCCCGTGCCCTGGTCCCATAACTGGGTCGTGTTCCGGAAATAAATCCTTAGTACCCAACAGCGCATAATATAACAAAGGTTTGTCATGTCTTTTGCTGAAATTTTACGCCGGTGGAGAATTGATAAAGGCTATACCCAGCAGCAGGTCGCGAATATGCTGTTCGTTGAAAGGACCACCCTTGTCAGATGGGAAGCCGGCACCCGTATGCCGGATGTCAAAATGCTGGCCCGTATTGCCGAATTGCTTGGCATTGATATAACAGCATTACTGAACGCTGAGGAAGATGGTGATGAAAAGCCGAATGTCATCCTGCTGGATGATGAAAGGATCGTCCTCACCGGCGGGATGCCCGTTTTAGAGCAATCTATGCCGGACGCAGCCATCAGCGGCTTTGAAAAACCTTCTGCCGCGCTGACCTTCGCAAAGTCAGTCCCGGTGTCCCTGGCCTTTCTGGATATTGAGCTGGGGAAGGTCAGCGGCCTGGATGTCTGCCGGGCGCTGCTGCAGATCAACCCGCGCACAAACGTTGTTTTTCTGACATCCTATGTCGATTACTCTTTCGACGCCTGGTCCACCGGGGCCTGCGGATTTTTGCTGAAACCGCTGACCATCGAGAAAGTAAAAAAACAGCTTTCCCTTCTGCGATATCCGCTGTGTGTGTGGGGGGGGGTAGAACTTAATTCTAATTTATAGCAGCTCAAAACATTTGAGGCGCTGTACCTCCGGATAAGGAGCCCCTTACCGCTGCTCACCATTGTATATGACCGAAACGATCTCATTGATAAACTTTTCCGGAACGACGGCAGCAGCCATGCTGATGCTGATCGGTTTGCTGTTCTCTGTGCTCATCCGCGTGATGGACAAGCCGAGCAAGACCTTTTTCTTTTCCATGTTTTCCGTTCTGCTTTTATATGTCACGTCAGACCTTGTGTGCCAGCTTTCGGATCACTACATTCTCTCACAGGTCACGCTGTTTCTGGAATCCTACTTCTCTTCCCTTCTCATGCCGATGATCACCGCTTATATGCTCTATCTTTTGGGAATGGACCAGCGAAAAAGCCCGGTTTTTCACCTGGTGGCAGCTCTGTGGTGCGTCTATTTTGTGATTCTTTCTGTCACCCAGTTCACCACCGCGATCTATTATTACACACCGGACAATGTCTATCACCGGGGCCCCCTCTACCCGCTGCTGCTCGTTCCGCCGGTGCTGATGATGCTCATCAACCTCGCATACCTCATCAGCAAAAAAGATGCCCTCCCCCGGAAACAGTTCATCGCCCTGTTTGTCTACTGTTTTTTTCCCATGATCGCGATGGTCCTGCAAATGTGGTTTTACGGGATCCATTTGATCATTTTCGCATCTACCCTCTCGGCCATGTTCATGCTCGTCTTTATCGTTTTGGACCAGACAGAGAAATACATGCTGCAGCAGGAAGAAATCGCAAAGCAGAAAGCCAGCATCATGATGCTTGAGATGCGCCCGCATTTCATTTTCAACACCATGACAAGCATTTATTACCTCTGTGAACAGGATGCAGCCAAAGCCCAGCAGGTCATCCTTGATTTCACCGCTTACCTGAGGCGGAATTTTGACGCGATCGCCAAAGAAAAAATGATCCCGTTCACGGGAGAGCTGGAGCACACAAGGGCCTATCTTGCCGTGGAGCAGGTCCGGTTTGAGGACAAATTGTTTGTGGAATTTGACACACCGTACACCAGGTTCCAGATCCCGCCGCTTACGCTCCAGCCAATCGTTGAAAACGCCGTCAAACATGGCATCGACCCGGAACTTGATTCGCTCACGATCACCGTTCAGACACAACGGACTGATGACGGGAGCCGGATCATCGTGCATGATACCGGCCCCGGCTTTAAACCATCCGACAGTGACGAGCCCCATATTGCCCTGGAAAACATTCGCAAACGTCTTGACCTGATGTGCCGCGGTACACTGACGATCATCTCCGGGGAAGACAGCGGCACCACCGTGGAGATCTTCATTCCCGGCGCGTGATCAGCAGCGCGAAACCGGAACTGTTATTGATGAATCAGAAACTGGTCAAAACCGGTGGTTTCCAGGATCTCCATCACATCTTCACTGACGCCCGTCATTTCAAAATTATCTTTGTTTTCCAGCGATTTGTACATCATCAGCAGCACACGCAGCCCGGCGGATGACACATATGCCATTCTGCTGACATCCACATGGATCGCGTTGATCTCCCCGCCTGCCTCCTGAAACTGTTTCAAAAGCTCCGGTGCTGTTATGGTATCCATGCGTCCCTGGACGGAAACGCTGAACACACCGTCTTTCAATTCGCTTTCCACACGGAAGGGGAGATTCATAACCTCTTCCCTGGTCGGCGTCTCAACCGAGCGGTCAACTGTCATCGTCCAGATTTCCATCTTTTTATAGCTTTCCGCAAGCATCTGTCCTTCCGCTTCGCAAAGCTGCCTCGTTATAGATGCCGTAACGGGCTTCCTGTCCGACAAAATAACATCTTGTGATTTCCTGAGGGACTTTCTGACCGCCGCCCTTCAACTCAGACAGGTCAAGATAGGCTGACAGCTTTTGCGCGTCCGGGTCACCGCCATATGTGAGCATCAGGACAGTCCCTTTTGCCGTTGTATAAATAGGATTTACAATTTTCTGTAATTCTTTTGTTTCCATGATGGAATACTCCTCCGATTTTCCTGTAATTCACTGAAAGCTTTTAAAGGAACCTCTATTTCCCGTCATGCAGGTGAATATTCCAGCCGGTGTTGATCTTTTTTCTCACTTCCTTCGCCGTATCCGGATCGAAATCCGGCCAGTCCGTCACGGTCTGCGCATTATTGGTCACCAGATGGGCCTTTTCGGCGCACAGGGCCAGCGGGGTATCGGAGAGGGAATCCGAGTAGAAATGCTCGATCACCGGGAATCCGTGGTCGATGATATATTTGCTCTTTTCCTTCGCGTACATCAGGTTATTCGTGAAGACGCCGTATTCACGGTCATACTCGGTCGCGATGAAGTTCACGCCCAGCCGTTTTGCGATGGGCTCGATGATACATGAGGGAGAGGCGCTGATGATCAGGTCATCCGGCCGTTTCTGCCTCAGATACCAGGCGGAAATGTTCTTCTCGTTTTTGTCCCAATAAGCTTTGATCTGCCCATCAAAATCTTTCACTTTACACAGATAACTGAAGACTCTCCGCAGAAACAGATAATCCGGGATCTTGCCGATTTTCCAGAGGATCAGGTTTTTGACAGCCGTCGGAAAGTAGGTAAGCCACAGCTTTGGCTGCCGGTTCATACACCAGAAAGCAAAATCAGCTGTGCAATTCGTGTGATAGATCGTTCCGTCAAAATCATATACGTTCATTGCTTTAGACTTTAGACTTTAGACCTTAGACTTTAGACATTAGACATTAGATATTAGATATTAGATATTAGATATTAGACTTTAGATATTTGACTTTAGACTTTAGACTTTAGATATTAAGGGAACCTCTAAAAAGTCATCTTTTTCTCTGTCCCGAGTAAAATCAGAGAATAAATTCTCTGATTTTACTCGGGAGGTTTCCGGGGGCTGCCGCCCCATACCCCCGCCCGGTAGTTTTTAGAGGTGCCCTTAAATATTAGACACCTGACACCCGACACCCGAAACCTAATACCTAATACCTAATACCTATTTACTTCTCATATTTTTCTCTTCCGCCAACACGGACTTTGAGATAAGGGTCAGCTCACTGTTGAAGCGGGACTCGTTGTTCCCCAGGATCTCATCAAAAGCTGCTGAAATTCTGTTTGGTCCAAACGCGAGCGGTCCGTTTTGATCCCCATGTTTGAAAGCCTTGCCGAACCAATAGGCATACATCGTTCGCCCCAAATTAACAAACAACGACTCTTGGTCTTTCTGCTCCGGATCCAGATTACGGACCATTGCGCGGATCACAGTGATAAAATCATCCTTTTTTCTGTGGATACAGGTGACCAGGTCATTATCCAGCCAGGCTTGGATCGCGTTGAGATCGTCTGCCTGTTCCTTTGTTGTGAACTGGCTCAGGTAGCGCTGCTTCATACCGCCGAAGATCTTTTCAAAAATCAGCGCCTGATAGATACCGCCGGCGTTCCTGTTTCCATCGATCATCCCTCCCGCGATTTCTCCGTACGTCCCGGTTTCTTTCTTGGAGAGCGCAAAGGCATAGTCCACATCCTGCTGGGAATAGGAGCTTTTTTGAAGCATATAGCGGTGAGACTGGTCAAACTGCTTTGCAAGATTGTCAATTCGTTCATACTTTTTCAAATCTTTCTTTTCCTCTTTTGTAAGCTCCTCGTTATTTACATTCCTCTCCTTGAGCTGCTGATACAGGGCGTATTGTTTTATAGCCTCCTGCGGTGTTTTGTAGATCTGAAGATAGGATTCATAATGCGAGGGCGTCATCATGGTTTCATAATCATCCACGATGAGTTTATACGCATTTGATTCCATTTCTCCGCGGATATTCCCCAGTTCATCGTCATTATTCTGACGCATCACAGCGTTGTTATAATCATTGTCGACCATGGCAATCCCCTTGTTTATGACGGAGATCAGGTGCATCACCGGCAGATGAAGGCGTTTGTCATTCTTGAAATAATCGAACAAAAGCTTGTTCAGCGCATCGATATCCGAATTGAGTTCAAGCCTGGCCTGACGCAGCATATCCGGGTCGGTATCATTGCCGATTAAAGCAGTAAGTGAAAGACCGATTTGTCTGCCATTCATTTTGTCATAGAGGTCGATAAGCTCCGGAAATTGCGCCATCATTTCCATCATCTGTTCATGATTTTTTCCGGTTAACGTCCGGATGACCCCGGCAACCTTTTCCCCCTCATCATCTATTGCGCTGCCGACGTTGGCATAAGTCAATTGCAAGGATTTATCCTCATTTTTGGGGATACTCCCGGTGTAAAAATAGGAACCAATCGAGCCTGCATACTTTCCGCTCAGCCGGCGCATGTTTTCCGCGGCGCTGTTTGGGGTATCCGCGGTCGTTATCCGGTTGAGACCCTGTTCAAGAGAGTCTTTATACTGCCGGTATTCCTGCTTGTTGTAGCGCATGTTGCCAAAACCGGCATAACTCATATCTTCCTGCTGACCGAGCTTGCTGAACTGGCTTTCCATGCCCAATTTTGCGTTTGTCTCGGATGCCGTGGAACCAAAATAGCCGAAATTGCCGAGGCTGCTGAGGCGCAGATGATCCTCTGTGAAGATGTCATTGCCAAGAGGCAGATGCGCGACATCCCGGACCATTTCCTTGACAAAGGTGGTGCAGTTCCGCGTGGCGGCGTTATAGCCTTTGTCCGCCCAGGTTTCGGATGCGTTCAGGATGTCATTGACCTGTTTTGCCGTTGCCGTAAATTTCCGGCTTACTGTGTATCTGTCATCATTCTCATCCTTCAGCTGACCGGGAACGATCACGTTAGCACTGTTTGCCAGAATACCGCCTGAAATCGTTGGCCCTGACTGGTAAAAGCCATAACGCAGACTATAGCGTTCATAGCGTTTGGTCTGCCGGCTGTAGCGGCTGTATTCGATCCCGATGCCGGAATGTCCGAATTGTACCCAGTTAATGTCTTTGTCGGCGCCCTCCTTCGGTTGATCGACATAGACCCCTACCTTCGGCGGCAGCGGATTGCCTTTGTCATCCTCAGCCGGTGCAGCGGTCAGGTAAGACCAGACCGTCGGGACCCGGCGGAAATCTGCGATGACCTCATTATTTTTGTCGGGACCTTTCTCATACTTCGCCCCGTTCCAGCCGGGGATCGTCTCATGATCGCGCGCCTCCTGCGTAACATCGGCATGTTCTTTGTTCCCTGACCGTGCCCGCCAGAGTTTCAGAAGGTTTCCGGAAAGCGGGACATAGAAGAGGTTACCGATAAAGTTGAAGGCTTTCCCGATGGTCTTCCCCGCGTAATAGGACAGTCCGGTCAGAAAACGGCGGAACCAGCCGGCCTTTTTCCGTGCCGGCAGCTTCTGCGCGTTGAAATTCCAGCCCGCGACGGGCTGCATATCCTGGTTGACATCATGATTGTCATTCCTGTTTTTTTTCGATTTTGATTTCTTTTTCTTCCCCTTGCCTCTTTTTTTCGGAGCTTCAACGACCATGTCGCGGTTGAGTGGGTTTTCCGGATCCAGGGAATCCCAATCCGGACCTTCCGGATCCTGATAAAATTCGGGTTTTTCGGCATCCTGCTGAGCGGGGGCGTTGGCGGCCTTCGCAGCAGCCTGGATGACAGGGGCGATGATGTTTTGAGCGGGAGCTTTCGCTTCCTGCGCCTTCAGTTTTTCTTCTTCCTTCTTCTTTGTTTCATCGGAGCGGGTATCGATCTCCAAAAGGTTTTCTTCCGATTTGGCAAGATCCTTTTTGTCTTCTTCCTTTGCGCCCTGTTCTCTCAGTTCCTTTACATTGATGCCATTAATGAAGTTGTTGTCATTGACGATGTTATGCGAGCTGTCCAGGTACATGCTGTTGTTGGGATCGTCTGCCCCGGGTTCGCCTATGATGTTACGCTCGCTGCCATTATACGGGACGACTGACTCTTCCTGCCCTTCATAATCAGCGAGGTCCAGTTCGTTGTCAGCATTTGCTTCCTTCAGCATCTGGTTCATGAGCGCGATGTTCGCGGCTTCATTGCCCATCGGCTGGATGACATTCAGATCATCCAAGCGGGCATCTTCCCGGACATTTGGATCCTTCGCCTGGGGCTGTTGGTTCTTTTGGTCGTTATTGATTTTTGGCAGCATTATTATTTTCCTTAAAACTTGAACAGGTCAATAAACCTGCGGAACAGACCGCGCTTCGCCTTTTTGTTAAACTTCTCTTCCGTCAGCTTCGTCTGCCGTCTTTCATATTCCTTCACGATTTCCTTGCTCATGGGCTTGGCATTCTTCCCGTTGGCATAAACATCATGGAAGGATTCGGCAAAAAATTCCTCAGGGGCTCTTCTGCCGTACCTTGATGTCAGATTATTCTCGAAAAACATGCTGTTTTCCGTGTCGATCTGTCCCTTCCGGACAGTAATTTTCCCCCTGATCTTTTGATCATTACTGTAATATTTGATATTCTTCTTTTGCTCTTCCGTCATGACATCCGTATTCTTGATCACGGTTTTGATGATGTCATCTTCGTTGACACCGCTTGCTTGTTCAACCATATTTTTCATCTTGTCGCCTTTGTTGGGCAGCAGCGAGGCCAGTCCATGTCCCATTTCATGGGTGCCGGCAAAGTGATAGTTTGGCGCGTTTAATTGCTTTTTTGCCCGGTTAGCAGACTGTTTTTTGGCTCGTTCCGCTTCCCCTTCTGCTCCCTTTCGGTCCATATACGCATTATAACCGAAATCGATTTTGTAAAATCCACCCGCTGCGCCCTTCTCTTCCATCGCAGCAGTGCTTTTCGGATCCATCGTTCTCATATCCCCAATGTTGCCCCGCAGCTCGGGATAGTCATAAACGACCCGGGTCATGTGCTTCAGCTTCTTCTTAAAAAGGGATACATCCACGTCGGAGCGGAAAGGATCTAAATATTGCGCGTCCATATTACCGGTATAGGCAGCGAAGATGCGGTAGGCTGCCGGCGCGTTGGCTGCCCCGTCGATCTCTTTCTGGATCTTCGCGAGTTCCGGGGTGTTGTTGGGGTTGAAGACTTTGAGATCATTTTCATCGACCGGCATTTCAGTGTCGTAAGCACGTTTGCCGCCGTTTTTCGTGTGCTCATATTTCGGCGGCCGGTTGATGAGCTGCGTCTGGATAGCCACATCCTCCAGGCCATAATTTCCCAGACGCTGAGTGAGCAGTTTGATAAGCTGCTCATATTCAAAGGCGACATCTTTGGCGACATCCTTGTTGGAAATGTCTTTCTGCATGATCGTGCTCAGGATCCCTTTGGAACTGTAATCTTTCCCGGAAGCCAGCGACAGGAATTCGATGCCCTTTTCCTTGGTGTAGGGGTGATTTTTCCCGGCGCCTTTTTTGATCATCTCTTTCAGGGTCTTTTCCATGCGGCTGAAGACCCTTCTGCCCATGTCCGAACTGAAGATCTGCGTCAGCATGCGCTGGACATCCGAATCCTTCAGGGCATAATTGGGTTTGATTTGTGCATCATCTTCATTTTCCCCTTTGTTCGGAAGCAGCTGCACCGCCCCCATCGGCACGGACTCGGATACATTCCCGTGCACCGCGCCCTGCTGGACGGTGTGGACCAGTTCATGAGCGGCGACCTTCGGGTCAAAGCCGCCTTTGCCGAAGTAGACATCACGTCCCTGTGCCCAGGCCCGGGCGCCAAGAGCTTTGCTTTTGTTCATGCTCATGGAGTCGCTGTGAAAATTGACATTGGAAAAATCCGCATCGAGCCGGCTGCCCATTTCTTCTCTCAATTCATCCGGTGTGGTGGCGGTGAGGTTTGACGAGAGTTTGTCCGCTTCCTGTTCCGCGCCGGACTCCTGCATGATGCGCATCACGAGACTGTTGGGAAGCTGCGGCTTTTGAGACATCTTTCCCTGCAAAAGCTGTGAGGGGGAAAGGCTGCGCTTCCCTTTGGTTTTTTTGTAAAGTGATCTCATATTCATGGTTTGTGTCCGGCTCACCTTTGAACAAAAAAAGACATTTCCAACACCACCATTATAATAAAAAAGGGAAACGGTGTCAATAAGGTTACCGCAGGATTTATTCATGCAGCGAAAATCCGCTGCCATTCACTCCCGGGCCGGAGCATAATTTCCCAAAAGCACCTGGTCAGAGCCTGTCAGCGGTACACAAAACAGTGCTACAGAGATCGTTTATCTGTGCTAAAATTTGTTTACACTTCCAACCTGCGGATATACGCCCCGGGGGATCAAACTTGCCAATAACGGGGTCCATTATTACGGTCTCGATATTCCCAGGGAAATCGTGGATGTGACAGGCTCAGACCTGTTTCCCAGCGGTGAATGAGTCAAAGCGGCCACGATCCCGTATTTTATTCTGACGGCAAATGTATTCACCCCAGATCGAATTGATATATAATACGTAATAATTCAGGACAGAGCACACGGAGACTGCTCTGATGCTGCCGATTAACCGGCACAGCAGGGCTGTATTCTGTGTTGCGTCACCAGGTTCTGAGCAGTTACGATAATACATTTTTGTGATAATATTCTTTAAACTTACTTATTCGCAGAGAGACATTTATTGATTGGGGGAAAGCTATGACCGGGACAGAAAAGAACGTGACCTGTGTGGGCGGAGCCAACATCGACATCCAGGGATTTTCCAATGCAGCCATCAACATGCGGGATTCCAACCCGGGGACGGTGCGGCTATGCCCGGGCGGGGTCGGCAGGAACATTGCGGAAAACCTGGCCTGGCTGGGCGCCCGGGTCCGCATGGTCACGGCTGTCGGGGAGGATCCTTTTGCGGAGATGATCCTGAAAAGCTGTCTGCATGCCGGGATCGACGTCTCGGAAATCGAGACCATCCCCGGTGCACGGTCCTCTTCCTACCTGGTGCTGACCGACAGCGATGGCGACATGCTGGCAGCGATATCCGACATGCACATCATGAAGCAGCTGAACGGTGACTTCATCCTGCGCCACACGGCGGCTCTTGACAGCGCCGATGCCATCGTGCTGGACCCGAACCTCTCGATGGACTGCCTGGAAACGCTCACGGACCGCTGGGCACAGAAGCCGCTGTTCGCTGACCCTATCTCGACCACCTATGCCGGCTGGCTGAAACGCTTCCTGCCCCGGCTCACGATGGTGAAGTGCAACCGTCAGGAAGCGGAGGTCTTTGCCGGGATGGAGATCCGGGACGAAAGCGAACTGGAAACCGCAGCCGACCGCATGCTGGAAACGGGGCTGAAGTGCGCGGTCATCACGCTGGGCAGCAACGGGGTGTTTTACAAGGATCGGGAAAGGCTGCGGCTGCGGAAATACCATCAGCCGCTGGAGCCGGTCAGCGCGACCGGTGCGGGAGATTCCTTCACGGCAGCCATGGTCTACGGATGGCTGTATGAGCTGGGGGCAGAGGCTTCCCTCGACCTGGCGATGAAGGCTGCCGAGATCACCATCATGGAAACGCTCACGGTAACGCCGAAAGTGTGCACATTGACCGGGAACTGAGAATGGCAAGAAAAAACTTGATTTTTCCTTTAAAAAAACGTATACTATTTATAAAGTGATTATGAGGAACTGAAAGTGAAAGTAATATCTCAGCATGACAATGACTTAGAAACAATCGCTGCTTTTCGCATGTTCGATGATACCTTTATGTCAGCTGTTTTTGACAAACAAATACCTGAAACACAATATTTGATAAATACTATTTTGAAAAGAAATGATATTATAGTAATATCTTCCAAGGCTCAATACACTATTCATAATATTTATGGAAGAGAAACCAGATTAGATATTCTTGCACATGACAGCAAAAGTCATGCATATCATTTTGAAGTATAGAGGAACCCAAGCGGTGCAAATGTTAAACGAGCCCGGTTTACGGGTGCTTTAGTAGATGCCGGATTATTAAATAAGGGGCAGTTATATCAGGAGATACCGGATCGCTACACGATTTTTATTACTGAAAAAGATATGTTCAAAACAGGTTTACCTCTTTATCATGCAGAGTATCGAATTCAGGAATTAAACAACAAACTTCTTGGAGATGGAAGTCATATTATCTATGTAAATGGAGAATTTACTGACTTAGATACACCTATCGGACGGCTTATGCATGATTTTTCTTGTGTAAAATCACAAGACATTTTGATTCCGATTCTGCGTGATCGAGTTAAATATTTAAAAGACACAGAAGGAGGACAAGAAGAGATGTGCGAAATAATGGATAAATTAATGGAAAACAGAGTAAATCTTGAAAAAACGGAACTCGCAAAAGATGCGATCTCTCAAGGTGATCTTTCTATTGAACAAATTGCAAAGGTACTTAAACTTCCCGTGGATTACGTTCGTGAATTAGCTAACGAACAGGTTGCCTTTGCATAATGTTTTTTTCATGTAAACCAAAAGAAACGATTCATTTTTGTAATCATTCAGCAAAGGAATCGTTTCATTCATATTGAAAGGAAACGAAATGTATCAGGATTATTTGGATGTTTTACCGGAAATTCAGGACGCTTTGAAGGAAGGGAAACCCGTGGTAGCGCTGGAATCCACCATCATCTCCCATGGAATGCCCTACCCGGAAAATGAAAAGTTCGCCAACGACGTGGAAGGCATTATCCGGGCGGAAGGCGCCGTACCCGCCACCATCGCCGTCATCAACGGACGGCTGAAGGTCGGCCTGACCCCGGACGACCTGAGCCTGATGGCGAGCGGCAAAAATATCGCGAAGGTCTCCCGCCGCGACCTGCCTTATCTCGTGGCGATGAAACAGACCGGCGCAACCACCGTCACCACCACCATGATGATCGCCGCCATGGCCGGCATCAAGGTCTTCGCGACCGGCGGCATCGGCGGTGTCCACCGCGGCGCACCGAAGAGCTTCGACATTTCCGCCGATCTCCAGGAGCTGGCTCACACCAACGTAGCCGTTGTCTGCGCAGGCTGCAAGTCGATTTTGGACATTGGTCTGACGCTGGAATATCTGGAAACCTTCGGCGTGCCGGTTTTGTGCATGGGCACGAAAAAATTCCCGGCATTTTACTGCAAGGAAAGCGGGTTCGAAGGTGATTATGAATGTGACACCCCGGAAGAAGCTGCCGCTGTGATCAGCGCAAAATGGGACATGGGACTGGACGGCGGTGTACTGATCGCCAACCCGATCCCGGATGAATGGGCGATGGACCCCGTCCGCATGAACAAGGTCATCGACGAGGCTGTCGCGGAAGCGGAACGCCAGCACATCCACGGCAAAAACATCACGCCCTTCCTGCTGGCCCGCATCAAGGATGTGACCGGCGGCGACAGCCTGGCCTCCAACATCCAACTGGCCTTCAACAACGCCCGCATGGCCGCCCGCATCGCAGCCGCGATGAAAAAGTAAAAGGTATCAGGTTTCAGGTATCAGGTGTCAGGGGATAGGTATTAGGTATTAGGTATTAGGTTTTAGAGAACAGGGACAACCAAAAACAAGCAACCCGATACCTGAAACCTGAAACCCGATACCTAAAACCTAAAACCTGAAACCTGAAACCTAAGGAAACGCTGATTAATGTTTAATCCGCGGCAAACGAGTCAATGCAACCTGTTCTGTTGACTCAATTCTGAGTCAACGAAAACAGGTCACTTTGACTCAGCCCGAATAAATCAGTGTTTCCCTAAATTCTGAGATTTCTCGTAAAAAACAGGACTATTGTCATAACATTTTTTAGTATAATTGTAATTTGAAGTATGTATTCAGTTTTCTGTTTGTCTGTCATCTGAAACGACAGCCGCGCGGCGGCTTCATTTTTACTGACAACCAGCAACCGGTAACTGACAACTGAGTAAAGAAGGAGGACGGGCCATTGGAAAACAATAAGCACTATGATCTCAACGTGACGACCGTTGAGATGAAAAATATCGTCAAGATGTTCGGCAGTTTCAAAGCCAATGACGGTATTCAACTGACGGTTCACAAAGGCGAGATCCACGCGATCCTCGGGGAAAACGGCGCGGGGAAATCCACTTTGATGAACATTCTGTACGGTCTCTATCAGCCCACTTCCGGTGAGATTTTCATCAACGGAAAAAAGGTGACGATTGAAGACCCGAATAAGGCGATCGAATTGGGGATCGGTATGGTCCACCAGCACTTTATGCTGGTTCCGCCCTTCACCGTTACCGAAAACATCATCCTGGGCATGGAACCGACGAAATCCCTCGGACGGGTGGACTTCGCGAAAGCCCGCCAGCAGGTGATCGAAATTTCACAGCGTTACGGGCTGAACGTGGACCCGGACGCGAAAATCGAAGATATTTCCGTCGGCATGCAGCAGCGTGCCGAGATTCTGAAGGTGCTCTACCGCGGTGCGGACATCCTGATCCTGGACGAACCGACCGCAGCCATCACCCCTCAGGAAATCGTGGAACTGATCCAGATCATGCACAACCTGACTGCGGAAGGCAAGTCCATCATCCTGATCACACACAAGCTGAAGGAGATCAAGGAAGCCGCTGACTTCTGCACCATCGTCCGCCAGGGCAAATATATCAACACCGTGAATGTTGAAGATGTCACCGAGCACGACCTGGCTTCCATGATGGTTGGCCGCAACGTCGAGTTCAAGGTGGACAAGAAAGAAATGACCCCGGGCGAGGTCGTCCTGGACGTCAAAGATCTGCACTGTCTCGACTACCGCGATGTGGAGATCCTGCGCGGCTTCAGTGTGCAGGTCCGGCGCGGGGAGATCATCGGCATCGCCGGCATCGACGGCAACGGTCAGACCGAACTGGTAGAAGTGCTGACCGGCCTGCGCAAGGCGACCGGCGGCTCCATCACCATGAACGGCAAGGACGCCTATAACAAGTCTCCGAAAGAGCTGTTTGACATGGGTGTGACCTCCATCCCGGCTGACCGTCAGAAACACGGGCTGGTACTCGAATTTGCCAACCATGACAACATGGTGATCCAGAACATCGACAATGGACCGTTCTCGAAGAACGGTGTGATCGACCGGAACGCGATTTTGAGCCACTCCCAGGACCTGTTTGAGAAATTTGACATCCGTCCGCGCGGCGCGGAAGGCAACCCCTCCGGTTCCCTTTCCGGCGGCAACCAGCAGAAGGTCATCATCGCCCGTGAGGTGACGAATGACAAGGACCTGCTGATCGCGGTCAACCCGACCCGCGGTCTGGACGTGGGTGCCATTGAATATGTGCACCGCTATATCGTCGAACAGCGCAACAAAGGCAAAGCAGTCCTGCTGGTTTCCTTTGAACTGGATGAAGTCATGAGCCTGTCCGACCGGATCGACGTGATCTTCGAAGGGAAGATCGTCGGTTCCGTCAAGGGTTCCGAAGCGGATGAGAATCAGCTCGGTCTGATGATGGCAGGAGGAGGTGCACATGCCTAAGAAAGAACAAACGCTGAAGGAAAAAATCACGAATAACGCGCTCTTTTACACCCTGCTGTCGATCCTGTTCGGTTTCCTGGTGGGTGCCATTGCGCTGGCCATCGCCGGTTATAACCCGCTCACGTCCTACAAGGAGATGTTTTACCGCATCTTCGGACGGCCAAACTGGCGTTCCTACAGCTTTATCGAATATTCCACGCCCTACATTCTGACAGGTCTGTCGGTGGCGTTCTCCTTCAAGACCGGTGTCTTCAACATCGGCGCCGAAGGTCAGTTCGTGATCGGTGCGGTCGCGGCGGTCCTGGTCGGCATCTTCGTCCCGGCCCCCGCAGTGATCCTGATCCCGCTGTGCATCATCGCCGCGCTGCTGGCCGGCATGCTCTGGGGCGCGGTCGTCGGTTTCCTCAAGGTCCGCTTTGGGGTGAACGAAGTGCTGAGCATGATCATGTTCAACTGGATCGCCTACTACTTCTCCAACTTCATCGTCAACCTCAAATCTGTTGAGGTCGGCGGCGGCAAGACCTGGACAAAGCTGATCCAGGATAACGCCAAGATCACCTTCAGCAAGGATCTCATCGCGAAGCTCGGACTCTCCCCGAAAGCGCACGCGGGCATCCTGATCGCCATCGTGGCCGTCTTCATCATCTGGTACATCATCGACAAAACGACGCTCGGCTTCCGTCTGAAGGCCGTGGGTTACAACCGCAACGCGGCGGAATTCGCCGGCATCAATGCCAACCGCAACATCATGATCGCCCTGGCGATCTCCGGTGCTCTGGCCGCACTGGCCGGCGCCATCCAGGTGATGGGCGTCAACTACAAGGTCAGCCAATTCGCCGGTCAGGAAGGCTACGGCTTCAACGGCATCACCGTCGCGCTCATCGGGAACACCAATCCCTTCGGTGTGCTGCTGGCGGGCTTCTTCTTCGGAAGTCTGAAGTTCGCGGGCACCCGTTTCGGTCCCCCGTCTGAAGTGGTCGACATCATGATGGGCTGTATCACTTTCTTCATCGCTGTTTCCAGCCTGCTGAAAGAAATCTTTACAAACAAACCGAAGAGAGGAAGGGACTGATGGATCAATTCATGAAAACGCTCGGCATTATCATTAATGCCACACTAATGTACACACCTCCGCTGCTTTATGCCGCGCTCGGTTCCTGCTTCTCTGAAAAAAGCGGTGTGGTCAACATCGGTATCGAAGGAATGATGACGATCGGGGCCTTCACCGGCGCAGCGATCGGTTATTATGTCGGCAACCCGTGGCTGGCGTTCCTGGGTGCGGGTCTGGCCGGAGCGCTCTTCGGTCTGCTCCACGCCTTTGCCTGCGTGACCTGCCATTCCGACCAGACGATCTCCGGTACCGCCATCAACTTCCTGGGCTCCGGTGTGGCGGTGTTCGTGTGCCGCATGTTATTTGAAGGCAACACCGAAACTCACCCGGTGAAGCAGAAGCTGCCGCGCATTCTCAACGGCCTGTTCGAAAGCCTGGCTGCCAACTATCCGGATGGCATCGGCAAGCTTTTCGTCAAGAACGGCTTTCTGGACAACGCTTTCAACACCTATGCCTCCACGTATATTGCCTTCCTGCTGGTGCTGGTGTTCTGGTTCGTGTTCTTCCGCACCCGCTTCGGCATGTGGCTGCGCGCCGTCGGGGAACACCCGAAGGCCGCCGATACGCTGGGCATCAACGTCTTCAAGGTCCGCTATATCTGCGTGATCCTCTCCGGTTTCCTGGCCGGTCTGGGCGGTGCCTCTATCACCCTGGCGACCGTTTCCGCCTTCCGCCCGTCCGTCGTGATCGGGCAGGGCTTCATCGCCATTGCCGCGGTCATCTTCGGGAAGTTCACACCGCAGGGAGCCATGCTGGGCTGCATCCTCTTCGGCTTCTGTAACGGCCTGCGCGTGATCCTGGGATCCAACTCCGTGATCCCGGTGAACCTGATCTCTATGATCCCGTACGTCGTGACCATCCTCACGCTGGTCCTCTTCGTCGGCAAATCCCGCGTCCCGGCCGCCAACGGCAAACCCTACTTCAAGTCGAAGTAAAATCAGGATTCAGGG
>CAYWKZ010000018.1:0-27740 GCA_964459115.1 uncultured Leptolinea sp.
GCCCTGATCACCCGTGCCGAGACGCTCTTCAAGCGCTCAGGTGATAACCAGGAACTGCGCAAAGAGGCGCTGGAGATCATCACACAATGTGCGCGGGACGCAGCTACCCGCGAGATGATGATCGCGGAATACACCGCCCGGGCTGTGGAAGAAAAGCCGGAATGTGCCGACGAGATGGACGAGATCAATCTCCATTACATGTTCAGCACCGACCGGGCCATCAACACCCAGACACTTTACACCAAACGCTTCTTCAACCCGGGTGTTTTTGTAGACCCGATCGTTGAAGCCGAGACCAGAGCTTCCGCGGCGACAGCCGACATCCGGGAACATGTCCCGGAAGGTCATTACTACCATCCCGCACGGCCCTACCCGCCGGAACGCATCCCGTGGGAGGAGCCGGTGCCGATGACACCCGAACCCTTCAACCGGGTCAAGCGGATGCCGCCGGAAGAGCTGGAATACGATGAGGAACTGGACGAGTTCGTGGTACCGAAGGGATATGTCAGCGAAGACGGGATGATCGATGATCAGTCAGTGGTCTGGCATCCGGAAAACCACACGGTGGTCTGCAAGTTCCGGGGCGAGGAGGAGCCGGTCATCTGGCCCTACTGGAAACCGGAGGACCCGGGCGACGTGCCCAAACGGGGCAGCTGGGTGGCGGATTATTACCGACGACTGTTCGCTCAATGGCAGGGAGAGTATCAATTCAGCGTGTTTTAGAAGAAAATCAAGGAAAGCAGCCGGGATCCGGAGGATTTCGGCTGCCTTAATTTAAAGGGGACGCACACGGGGACGGTTTCTGCGATGTCGCGAATCCGACACGCAGGAACTGTCCCCATGTGCGGAAATAACTGCAGGGGAAAAGGTGCACAAGGTGACAGTTCTCCTGTGCCGGCAATGCGGCAGCAGGATAACTGTCCCCATGTGCTTCAGTGTATGGTTATTTTAGTCCGTCACGTAGGCAGTCTTGAGCAGCAGAGCGTTGGACGGGGTAACGAAGTAACCCTCAACGTTGTCATGCATCAGCATGGTGTTGGCCTTGTAGTAAAGCGGCAGCACCGGATATTCGGCAGCGGCGATGGCCTCAGCCTCGCGCATCACTTCAAGAGCTTCCTTCGCATCGGTCATGTTGGCAGCCAGTTTCACCAGGGCGTCATAGTCCTCATTGGAATAGAAGACGTTGTTGTTGGCGTCACCGGTGGTGAAGATCTGCAGGAAGGTCATCGGGTGGACATAGTCACCGGACCAGCCCATGGCACCGATGTCATAGTTGCCGGCTACGTGATCATCGTAGTAAACAGCCCAGTCAGCGTTGGAGATCTTGATCTTGATGTTCAGGGCATCCTGCAGCTGGCGGGCAAGGGCTTCCACGACCTTGCCGACGGTCTCGTTGGAGTAGTAGCTGAGGGTGATTTCCGGGAAACCTTCGCCGTTCGGGTAACCGGCTTCGGCCAGAGCTTCCTGAGCGCCTTCAACATCGGCTTCGTCGGAAAGATCGTTGTCGCTGGCAGTATCCAGGAATTCTTCACCGTCGACGACGTAGCCGGGGGACATGAAGGAGTAAGCCGGATCGGCTTCGGTCTGGACAACATCTTCGATGATGGCGGTGCGGTCAACAGCCATGGAGAAGGCTTTGCGGACCAGAACGTTGTCGAACGGGGCTTTGGCACAGTTGAAGTCATACCAGACGGTACCGTATGACGGGGACATCACAACACCGGCGTCTTCGGCCTTCAGGCGGGCCATATCGGCGGAAGGAACGGTGGACATACCGTTGATGTCACCGTTTTCATAGGCCATCAGGCTGGTGCCCAGGTCGGCAATGAAGCGGAAGGTGACCTTTTCAAGGTTGACTTCTTCGGCATCATAGTAATACGGATTCTTGACCAGGACGAAGCTTTCACCAAGGTTGATCTCGGACATCATGAATGGCCCGTTGGTGACATAGGTGGCGGCGGAAGCGGTCCAGCGGTCACCGTTGGCGGCGATGGTGGCTTCCTGCACCGGGCTGAAGGTCCACATGGTCAGGATGTCGAGCCAGTAAGGTGTCGGGGCGATCAGGGTCATTTCCAGGGTCTGATCGTCCAGCGCTTCGATACCGACAGTGTCGAAGCCGACGGAATTGTCTTCGTAATATTCAGCCGCACCGTCAACATAGCCCAGAAGGAAGTCAACATAACGGGCGCCGGTGTTGGGGTCCAGGATACGCTGCATGGCGTACACATAGTCCTGAGCGGTGTGGTCGCTGCCGTCGGACCATTTCAGGCCGTCGCGCAGGTAAAAAGTGTAGACGGTACCGTCTTCGGAGATCTCCCAGCTTTCCGCTTCGCCCGGGATCAGGGAGCCGTCTTCGGATGAGTAGGCCACCAGGCCTTCAAAGACGTTGTTGAGGATCGGGGAGGCGAAGGAGTTGTTCGTCACTCCGGGATCGATGCCATCCGGTTCATTGGCCAGGGCATAGATGATTTCCTGAGCCGGATCCGCGAATGCGGGAAAAGCAGACACGGCCAGCATGAGGCACAACATGAGTAATAAAAATTTCTTCATTTTTTTCCTCCAAAAATTTCAAACGGAACGCTCCGTTCAATTACCATTCAAATTATTTCTTATTTCATATTTTTTATTTCTTATTTACCTTGTGGCATGCCACAAAATGTCCGGGCGCAGCCTCCCGGAAGGCCGGCGTCTCCTCGCTGCAGCGGCTTTCCGCATAAGGACAGCGGGTGTGGAAGCGGCAGCCTTTGGGCGGGGCAATCGGGCTGGGAATGTCCCCGGCAATGCCCGCGGTCTGTTTCTGCCGGGCCAGCTCCGGGTTCGGGATCGGCACGGAAGAGAGCAGCCCCTGCGTATAAGGGTGCAGCGGATGAGCATAGATCTCGTCCGTCTCACATTTTTCCACCAGCTGCCCGAGATACATCACGCCCACATCATCGGAGACGTAGCGGACCATGGAAAGGTCATGCGCGATGAAGAGGTAGGTCAGTTCCTGTTCCTCCTGGAAGGTGCGGAGCATGTTGACCACCTGCGCCTGAATGGAGACATCCAGTGCGGAGATCGGCTCATCGCAGATCACCAGCTTCGGCTGCAAAATCAGCGCCCGGGCGATGCCCACACGCTGGCGCTGTCCGCCGGAAAACTCATGAGCATAGCGGCCGGCATGTTCCTGGTTCAGTCCAACCCGGCGGAGCATTTCCGCGACCATTTCCCGCTCCTCGGCTTTGCTTTTGCAGATGTGATGGGCACGCAGCGGTTCGGCGACGATGTCCTGCACGGTCATGCGGGCGTTCAGAGAAGCGTAAGGGTCCTGGAATATCATCTGCATCTTGCGGCGGTGAGGCAGCAGCTGCTTTTGGGAAAGCTTCGTGATGTCCTCGCCGTCCAGGATGATGGAGCCCGAGGTCGGGTCATAGATGCGGATCACCGTACGTGCACAGCTGCTCTTGCCACAGCCGCTTTCGCCGACCAGTCCGAGGGTCTTACCCCGGGTGATCGAGAAAGAAACATTGTCCACTGCATGAACGACCTTCCCGCCCGAAACCGGGAAGTGCTTGGTCAGGTTTTCGACCTTCAGGAGGGTTTGTAATGACGTGCTATCTGCCATATTTCTTTTGCTTATTTCTTCATTTCGCGCATGCGATGACAGTTCCTGCGTACCGGCTGCGCGGCAGCGCAATAACCGTCCCCACCTGCTTCTTCATTCTTATTTCTTGTTTCTTATTTCTTATTTCGAAACGGGTTCCCCGTTTCGGGCGCTTCCGGGTCCAGCAGCCAGCACATGGAGCGGCGGTTTTCGCCGGTGCTGACATAAGGCGGCAGCTCTTCCGCGCAGATGCGCATGGCATAGGGACAGCGCGGCGCAAAAGGACAGCCCTTCGGCGGATGGATCATATCCGGGGGAGAGCCGGGAATAGGCTGAAGCTTCTTGCTTTTGTCCTGGTTCATGTCCGGGATCGAGGCCAGCAGGCCCAGCGTATAGGGATGCTTCGGATCTTTGAAGATGTCGAAGATGTCGGCTTCTTCCATGATGAGCCCGCCGTACATCACCGCGACCCGGTCCGCCAGTTCGGCGACCACACCCAGGTCATGGGTGATGAACATGATGCTCATGCCCATTTCCTGCTGGAGCGAACGCATCAGTTTGAGGATCTGGTCCTGGATCGAGACGTCCAGCGCGGTGGTAGGTTCATCCGCGATCAGCAGTTCCGGGCGGCAGGCCAGCGCCATGGCGATCATGACGCGCTGACGCATTCCACCGGAAAACTCATGGGGGTAGGATTTGAGCCGTTTTTCCGGCTCCGGGATGCGGACCATGCGGAACAGCTCGACGACCTTTTCGTCCCGTTCGGCTTTGGACATCTCCTTTTTGTGCTCCCAGAGCATTTCGCCGACCTGGTCGCCCAGCGGGATCAGCGGGTTCAGGCTGGTCATGGGGTCCTGAAAGATCATGGCGATCCGTCCGCCGCGGATGGTGCGCATTTCTTTTTTGTTTTTGGTGGTCAGCTCTTCTCCGTCCAGTTTGATGGAGCCGGAGTTGATCCTGCCGGTGGAGCCGAGAAGTTTGAGGATCGAAAGGCTGGTCACACTTTTGCCGCTGCCGCTCTCTCCGACGATACCAAGGGTCTTGCCCTTTTCAACGTCAAAGGACACACCCCGTACCGCCTGTACTTCCCCGTTGGAAGTCAGGAAGGAGGTGTGAAGATCGCGGACTTGCAAAATGGTTTCCATGTTTTCTCCGGTTACCGGTTTCTGGTTTCTGGTTACTGGTTATTTGGTCACTATCAACTATCAACAAAGAACCAGCAACTAACAACCAACAACCAGCAACTATTTTTTCAATTTCGGGTCAAGGGCATCGCGGAGGCCGTCCCCGACAAAGTTGAATGCGAACATGATCAGACAGATCACGAGGGCCGGCAGGAACAGCTGGTAAGGGTTCGTACGCAGCGCCTCGGTCGCATCGTTGCACATCGTTCCCAGCGAAGCCAGCGGCGGGGCGATGCCAATGCCGATGAAGCTCATGAAGGCTTCCATGAAGATCGCGCTGGGGATGAGCATGGTCACGGTGACCAGGATCGGCCCCATGGCGTTCGGGATCAGATGATTGGTCAGGATGGCGAGCGTGGACGAACCAATGGTACGGGCCGCCATCACGAATTCCTGATTTTTGAGGCTCAGCACCTGCCCGCGGACGACCCGGGCCATGTCGACCCAGTAGACAGAGGACAAGGCGATGACGATGGAAAGGAAACCATCGTCCAGGGTGACCTTGATCAGAATGACGTAAAGGGTGAGCGGGATGGTGGAGATGATGTCCACAATGCGCATCATCATGGCGTCAGTCTTCCCGCCGAGATAGCCGGAGATGCCGCCGTAGAAGATGCCGATGATCATGTTGACCGCCGCGGCGATGAAGGCCACCAGCAGGGAGATGCGCGTACCGTACATCAGGCGGCTCAGGATGTCACGGCCGAGGTGATCGGTCCCGAGCAGGTAGGTGTGATTCCAGACAGTCCTGCCTTTTTCGATGCGGTTGCCCTCGGCATCACGGACGGTCGCCGGCATTTTGGTGTAGTCCAGCGTGACCGTCATGTCGTCTTTATAGGGGAAGACGGTGATCTTTTCCTTGGAATTGTCTTTGCCCTTCTTGAGCTGGCCCACCAGGTTGCCGTTTTTGTCGACTTCGATGAGCTTCAGGGCTTTGGTGATGTAAAGGTATTCGCCGTCCGGTGCCGGGAAGACCTGCATGACGGGCGGGATGTTTGCCAGTTTTGTGTTTTGGTCGTCATAACCGTAGGGGGTGAGATATGGACCGATGATAGCAAAGAGCAGAAGCAGGACGATGATGATCAGCCCCAGCAGGGCAGTGGGCTTGTGACGGAAACGGAACCAGACATCCTGGGCGAAGGTACGCGGCCTGGTATAAAGCCGGTCGGCTTCGCCTTCCATTGTGATCCGTTCCCATTTGTTTTCCGTCTGAACCATATCTGTCCCTATCACTGACACCTGCTCGTTACTCATATCTGATGCGCGGGTCGATCAGGCAGTAAAACAGATCGACGATGAAGACCATCGCAATCAGAAATGCCGCATAAAAGACTGTCATGCCCATGATCGTCGTGTAGTCACGCTGGGTAACGCTGTTGACAAAGTAGCCGCCCATGCCGGGGATCGCGAAGATCTTTTCGATGACAAAGGAACCGGTGAGCAAATTGGCGACGGTCGGACCGAGCACCGTGACCACCGGGATCAGCGCATTGCGCAGGGCGTGTTTCACGATCACGCGGGTCTCGCTGATGCCTTTAGCCCGGGCAGTACGGATGTAATCCTGTCCCATAACATCCAGCAGGGAGGAGCGCATCAGCCGGGCCAGGAAGGAGATGGAATAACCGCCCATCGCGATGACCGGCAGGATGTAACCCTTCCAGGTGTCGACACCGTAGACCGGTGTCCATTGCAGCTTGAAGGAGAAGACATAAATCAGGGCAGTCGCGATCACAAAGGAAGGAATCGTCACGCCGATGGTGGCCAGCGCCATCAGCAGCATGTCCTGCCATTTTCCGTTCTTCAGCGCGGAGATGATCCCCATCGGGATGCTGGCCAGAAGGACGAAGATCAGCGTGATCCCGCCGAGCTTTGCCGAGTAGGGAAAGCCGTTCTCAATGAAATCGTTGACCGTTTTGCCCTGGTATTTAAAGGAGGGGCCCAGGTCAAAGCGCAGCAGCCCGCCGACATAGTCAATGAATTGCTTCCAAAGGGGATCGTTCAGCTTGTATTTTTCGTTCAGGGCATCCATCACCGCTTTGGAGACCTGTTTTTCCCCGTTGAAGGGTCCGCCGGGGACAGCATGCATCAGGAGAAAGGTAAGCAGCGTGATAAGAAACAGTGTGATCAGCATCATGACCATGCGTTTGATCAGGTATTTCTTCATGTACAGCTGCGCCCTTTCTGCGAAAAATTGAAGTCTGCTGAGCCGGTGAGGATTATTTCAGCGGCTCAAATCAGGAATCGCTTTATTATGCTATAGCGAGTAAGCAAAATAACAAGTTCTTATTATAACTGTCCATTACCTAATGTGCAAGAGTCGGCAAAAAAAAGATGAATGTTTATATGAAAAACCCCCTCACAAGGGGAGCCTCATGAGGGGTTATGAAAGGAATTCGAAGGTTTTTATGCCGTCAGGATCAGCTCTTTGGCGGCCTTGACCTCGTCCATACGTCCGAAAGGCGTGGTCAGCGGTGCATCGTGGAGGAGCTGCGAATCTTCTTCCGCTTCCTTCGCGATGGCCAGCATCGCTTCAATGAACTCGTCCAGGACCTGTTTGCTTTCGGTCTCGGTCGGTTCGATCATCAGCGCTTCATGGACGATGAGCGGGAAGTAGTTGGTCGGCGGGTGGAACTTGTAATCCATCAGCCGTTTGGCAATATCCAGGGCACGGACTTCCGGTGCGTTCGGCAGCTTCCCTTCCAGCACGAATTCATGCATGCAGGGGCGGTCAAAGGGCAGCAGATAGACTTTCTTCAGCGCGGCCATCAGGTAGTTGGCGTTCAGGGTCGCGAATTCGCTCACGCGGCGCAGTCCCTCTTCGCCTTCCATCAGGATGTAGACGTAAGCCTTGACCATCACGCCAAAGTGTCCCCAGAAGGAACGGACCTGTCCCATGCTCTCTTCGGGCATCTTCAGGCCGTACAGAGGAGGCAGTTCATCGGTCTCTTCTTCAAGGATGCAGGCGACCGGTCCCGGGATATAGTCAGCCAGGAAGGCCTTGGCGCAGATGGGGCCGGAGCCCGGTCCGCCGCCGCCATGCGGGGTGGCGAAGGTCTTGTGCAGGTTGAAGTGCATCACGTCGAAGCCGAGATCACCGGGGCGGGCAATGCCGAGCAGCGCGTTCATGTTGGCACCGTCACCGTAAACCAGACCGCCGGCTTTGTGAACCATCTCGCTGACTTCGACGATGTGTTCATCGAAGAGCCCGAGAGTGTTCGGGTTGGTGATCATGATACCGGCCAGCTCGTCATTACAGAGCGGGGCGAGCTTCTCCAGGTCAATGTTGCCGCGTTCGTCGGTCGGGACCGGTTTGACGACCAGGCAGCTCATGGCGGAAGTTGCCGGGTTGGTGCCGTGGGCACTGTCGGGGATGAGCATGACCTTGCGTTTGTCATGCCCCTGGGCCTGATGCCAGGCGACGATGGTCTTGACGCCGCTGAATTCGCCGTGAGCGCCGGCAGCCGGTGTGAGCGTACAGGCCTCCATGCCGCTGATGCGCTGGAGCATGCCCTGCAGCTCGTACATCAGCAGAAGCGAGCCCTGGACCGTTTCGATCGGCTGCAGCGGATGGATATTGACGAATCCGTCCAGGCGGCTGAGCTTTTCATCGATCTTCGGGTTGTACTTCATGGTGCAGGAGCCCAGCGGATAGAAACCGTTGTCCAGCGAGTAATTCAGCTCGGAAAGGTTAGTGTAGTGGCGGACCACATCGGCTTCGGAAAGCTCCGGCAGGGGCAGCTCGTCACGGATCAGCCCTGCGGGAAGTTCGACCTCGGGAACGTCACATTTCGGGTAACGCATCCCGCGCCGTCCGGCTGAGGAGAGTTCAAAGATGGTTTTCTGTTCGTTTCCGGTGGTGGGTTTAGTGCTCATGATGATGGTGCCCTCCCTTCAAAACCAGACAGAGATCGTCGATGTCCTGTTTGGAATTCATTTCGGTGACCGCGATCAGCAGACAGTTTTCAAACACCGGATAGGAACCGGACAGGTCATAACCGCCAAGAATGTTGTGGTCCAGCAGATGTTCCTGAAGTTCTTCCACCGGTTTCGGACATTTGACCACGAATTCGTGGAAGAACGGACCCGGGTTGAGGATCTCGAAGCCCTTCAGCTCACTGATCTGCTGTGCCGCATAGTGTGCTTTGTTGTAGCACAGGGATGCAACCTCGCGCAGCCCCTCTTTGCCGAGCAGGGAGAGGTAGATGGCCGCGGTCAGGGCGTTCAGCCCCTGGTTGGAGCAAATGTTGGAGGTGGCCTTTTCGCGGCGGATGTGCTGTTCACGGGCGGTCAGGGTGAGCACGTAACTCTTTTGTCCGCGATTGTCGACAGTCTGGCCGACGATGCGTCCGGAGACTTTGCGGATCAGTTCCTTACGGACGGCAAAAATGCCGAGGTAAGGGCCGCCATAGGAAAGCGGGATGCCCAGCGGCTGTCCCTCACCGACGACCACATCCGCGCCCATTTCACCCGGCGTCTTGAGCAGACCCAGCGCGATAGGGTTCACGCAGACACACAGCAGGGCGCCTTTAGCGTGACAGGCTTCGGCAAGTTCGCTGAAGTCGAAGACCTGACCGAAGAAGTCCGGGTACTGTACCATGACCATGGCCGTGTTTTCGTCCACCGCGTCAATGAGCTTCTGCGGGTTCACATCTTCCAGGCTGTTGAAGGTCGGGGATATCATGTACATGCCGTCGAAGTCGCTGAGGTAGGTGCGCATCACAGACTGGTAATGCGGGTGAAGTCCCGGGGAGACCAGGATCTCCTTGCGCTTGCCGCGGAACTGGTGATAGGCCAGGATCCCGGCCTCGGCACAGGCGGTGGCTCCGTCATAATGAGAGGCGTTGGCTGCGTCCATACCGGTAAGACGGGCGATGAGGCTCTGGTATTCAAAAATACCCTGCAGGGTTCCCTGGGAGATCTCCGGCTGGTAAGGGGTATAGGCAGTGTAGAATTCCCCTCGGCTGATCAGGTTGTCGATGGCGGCCGGGATATAGTGGTAATAGGCGCCGGCGCCGAGAAAACTGACCGCATTGGAGAGGGAAAGGTTGGCTTCGGCCATCTCTTTGAGCTGGGCGGAAGCTTCCATCTCCGTCATGCCGTGGAGCATGCCGAGCTTCGGGAAACGATGCTGCTCCGGAATGGCCGCGAAAAGATCTTCGATCTTTTCCACACCGACGGCTTTCAGCATCTCCTCCCGTTCGGATTCAGTGTGAGGAATAAACATTAATGCTCCCGTTCGGCACAGTATTTTTCGTAAGCGGCGGCATCCATCAATTCCGATTTGTCGACATCGCCGTCGAGCGTGACTTTGATGAACCAGGCGGCTCCGAAAGCATCCTTGTTGATGATCTCGGGTTCGTCCGCAACTGCTTCATTGACAGCGGCCACAGTGCCGGTGACAGGGGTGTAGATGTCGGAGGCAGCTTTGACGGATTCAACCGTGCCGATGCAGTCACCGGCTTCCACGGAATCGCCTTCTTCGATGCTCACTTCCGCGAACACGATGTCGGAAAGCTGGCTCTGGGCATAATCGGTAATGCCGATGGTGGCGGTGTCCCCTTCAATGCGGACCCATTCATCATTTTGGGAATAAAGTAAACCGGATTCGATTTTCATGTGTTATCTCCTTTTTGATCAGCGAAAGTTTTCCTTTCGGTAAAGACTATCTTCCTATATTTTACTTTGGAAATCAATGTTTATCAAGAGGGAGGAAGGGTTTCAAGGAAATGGAATGGTAAACCCTTGAAAGCAAAATGCTGCCCGGAGTCCGGACAGCATTTTCTAAGTATATAAAGGAGAAACAAATGAATCAGTTTTTCTTTCCAAAGGGCAGCAGCGCTTTCCAATTGATGTTCTGCTTTCCGAGGATATCAAAGGCGACCGCACCGAGAAGGACGACGCCTTTCACGACCTTTTGCCAGTTCGCGTCAATGCCCATCAGGCTCATGCCCAGGTTGATGACACCGATCAGTGTCGCACCGATCACCATACCGAAAACGGAGCCGGCACCGCCACTGGCAGAAACACCGCCCACCACACAGGCAGAGATGGCATCCATCTCGAAGTTGGTGCCGGCGGTGGAGTTCGCGGCAGTCATACGGGCAAGAACCATCATCGTCGTAATGGACGTCAGGAATGCCATGTTCAGGTAAGCCAGGAACATGATCTTGTTGGTGTTGACGCCGGACATACGCGCAGCTTCTTTGTTGCCGCCCACAATATAAAAATGTCGGCCAAGTGTGGTTTTTGATGTGATGAAGCTGTAAATCAGCACAACAACGACGACCCAGACAAGCGGAGTCGGAATACCGCCCGCGTTTGAAAGCTTCCACATAACGAGCAGGATGGCAGCCGCTGAAAGCACACTTTTCACTACGGTGCTGCCAAAGGAATCCGCGGCATAACCTTTGCGGAGTTTTGTTGCCCGTGAGCTGAAAATCAATATAACAGTGATCACGGCAGCTGCGATCCCGATGATCATGCAGGGCCAGTTGAACACTTTCGGTTTCGTACCGAAAATTTTCCCGGTAAATATCGCCAGAAAATCAGATTTTGCACCGATTGAAATGGAGCCGGTATTGGAACTGTTGCTCAGGATGGATGTACCGAGACCGCGGAAAGCCAGATAACCGGCCAGGGTCGCGATCCATGGCGGGATGTTGATATAAGCAATCAGATAGCCCAACAGGCAGCCATAGGCAATACCGATCAGCAGCATCAGCACGATAGCCAGCCATGTGCTCATACCGAACTTTATCATCAGCACCCCGCCAATAGCGCCCAACAGACAAACGAAGGAACCGCAGGAAAGGTCGATGTTGCCGCCGGTCAGCATGCACATCAGCATACCGACGCCAAGGATATACACATAAGCGTTCTGGTCAATCAGCGCTTTGAATTGTGCCGGCTGGAAAATCGATCCCTTCGTCTGAATCATGAAGAACAGGTACACGATAACAAGGACGACAAGCATTGCGTTTTTCTTCAGCACGCTAACGAAATTATCTTTATTATTCATTTTAAGTCATCCTCCTGTCTTACTTTTTCTGACGTTTGGAAAGAACATCAAACATTACGGCCAGCATCAGCACGAGACCCTTCACCACACGCTGGTAGTTGGAGTCAATGCCCATAATACTCATACCCTGGTTGATCAGGCCCATCAGCAAAGCGCCAATGATCACACCGGAAATTTTCCCCGTGCCGCCGTATGCGGAAGCGCCGCCGATAAAGCAGGCCGCAATGGCATCCATCTCGTACCCCTGACCAAAAGTCGGCTGTGCGTTTGTCATACGTGCAACGTTCAGAATACCGGCCAGCCCTGCCAGGAAACCCATGTTTGCGTAAGCGAAAAGGAACACATTGCGGGTGTTGACACCGGAAAGGGCGGTAGCCTTTTCATTGCCGCCGACTGCATAAAGGTAACGACCAATCGCTGTTTTGGTGGTGATGTAGTTATAGACCAGCAGCACCAGCGCGATCCAGATCAAAACGGTCGGGATGCCCTTGTAAGAAGCAAGCTTCCACGCGACCCAGACGATCAAAGCAGAGATGATCGCGGTACGGATATAGTCACCGGTTGTTGACTGGATAATGCCCATTTTCTTCTGAACGGAAACTCTGCGTATCTGCAGAACCGCAAAAAGCAGGGCAATGATAACACCGCATGCCATGCAGGTCATGTTCAGACCGGAGCCGCTGCCGATAAAGTCAGGAATATAGCAGTCCGCACCACCGCCGAAAATCTTCAGGAAGGTCTGATTGGAAATTGTTACCGTATAACCCTGAAGCACGACATTTGACAAACCACGAAAGGCATACATACCGGCAAGCGTGGCAATAAACGGCGGAACGTAGACTTTTGCGATCCAGAAACCCTGAAAAGCGCCGATCGCAAGGCCGACCAGCAGCATCACCAGGACCGCCAGCCACATGTTCCATCCGGCTTCCATCAGGACTACACCTACCGCGCCGGCGAAACAGACAACAGAGCCGACAGCCAGGTCAATGTTGCCGCCGGTCAGAATGCAGAGGAGCATCCCTGCTGCCAGAACAAAAACATAACCGTTTTGGGAGATCAGGTTATTGATGTTCTGCGGATAGAGAATTTTTCCCCCGGTCGTGATCGAAAAGAGGATCGCAACCACGACCAGTGCAAGAACCATGGTATATTTTTTCAAAAAGGTTCCGACAGAATTTGCTTTCATGATCAATCACCCCTTCCTGACTGCAGGATCATCGCCATGATATTTTCCTGTGTGGCGTCACTTGCTTTCATTTCTCCAAGCAGTTTTCCTGCATTCATAACGTAGATTCGGTCACTCATCCCAAGTACTTCCGGTAATTCCGATGAAATCATGAGAACACATTTTCCTGCCGCTGCCAGATCATTGATGATGCAGTAAATTTCATACTTCGCACCGACGTCAATGCCGCGGGTCGGCTCATCAAGAATCATAATATCAGGATTGGCAAACATCCATTTGGCCAGCAGAACTTTTTGTTGGTTGCCGCCGGAAAGATTGCCGACCAACTGCTCGACAGTCGGCGTTTTGATCTTGAGCTTATCGCGGTATTCTTCAGCTACTGCGTATTCTTTATCGCCGTCGATCACCGAATGGTTGGCAAGCGCATTGAGGTTGGCAAGGGAAGTGTTGATTTTGATTGACTGGGATAGGACCAGACCATTGCCTTTGCGGTCCTCCGTCACATAGGCGATTTTGTGCTTGATGGCATCGGCTTCACTCTTTTTCAGTTTGACTTCTTTGCCGTTCAGCTTCAGCTTTCCGGAGAAGTTCACACCGTAGGACTGTCCGAAAATGCTCATCGCAAGTTCCGTGCGTCCGGCGCCCATCAAGCCGTAAATGCCGACAACTTCGCCTTTCCGTACATAAAGGGAAACATTATCCACGACCTTCCGTTCCGGATAAAGCGGATGATGGACGGTCCAGTTTTCAACCTCCATCTCAACGTCGCCGATTTTCACACCTTCACGTTTCGGGAAGCGGTTGGTCATCTCACGACCGACCATCCCTTTAATGATGCGTTCTTCACTGATGGGTTCTTTTCCGTGATTGTCCAGTGTTTCGATGGTGCTGCCATCGCGGACAACCGTAATTTTATCCGCCACATAAGCGACCTCGTTCAGCTTATGGGTAATGATGATCATCGTCATCCCCTGCTTTTTGAACGAAAGCATGAGGTCCAGCAGTGCGCGGGAATCTTCTTCATTCAGGGAGGATGTAGGTTCATCCAAAATCAGCAGTTTCGCCTGCTTCGCAAGCGCTTTTGCGATTTCAACAAGCTGCTGCTTGCCGGTGCCGATGGTTTTCACCTGCACCTTTGAGCTTTCTGTCAGGCCGACCATTTTCAGGTATTTGTCAGCCTCAGCATAAGTGGTGTTCCAGTCGATCGCGAATTTTTTTCCGCGCTCATTGCCCAGATACATATTCTCACCGATCGTCATCTCAGGAATCAAAGCCAGTTCCTGGTGGATAATAACGATGCCTCTTCGTTCCGAATCTTTGATGTTCGAGAACTTCATGACCTGTCCGTCGTAAATGATGTCACCGGAATAGGTGCCGTACGGATAGATACCGCTCAAGACATTCATGAGCGTACTCTTTCCTGCCCCGTTTTCTCCAACCAGTGCGTGGATCTCGCCGCGCTCCACCTGAAGATTCACGTTATCGAGGGCTTTCACGCCGGGGAAGGTCTTTGTGATATTCTTCATTTCCAATAAGATATCTGCCATTTTTCTCCGCCCCTCATTGTCAATTGGAATGTTTCATGAAAAGATACAGGCGGGAGACCCCGCCTGTATCATCTTATCGGCAATTACTGATTATTTCAGCTGGTCTTCGGTGTAGTAACCGGATTCGATCAGCAGTTCGGCATAGTTGTTCGCATCGGCGAAGACAGGTTCGCACAGGAAGGACGGAACAACGATGACGTTGTTGTCATAGGTTTCGGTATCGTTGACGTCAACTTCTTCACCCTTGAGGATCTGGCCGACCATCTTCACAACCTGAGCTGCCAGAGTGCGGGTATCCTTGAAGACGGACATGGACTGTTTGCCGGCGATCATGTTCTTGGTGTTGGCGATGTCGCAGTCCTGACCGGTGATGATCGGATATTCACCGTTGTAGTTGGCTGCCAGAGCGTTGGTGACACCCAGAGCGGTGGAGTCGTTGGAGCAGAGCCAGACATCCACGTTGGAGCCGTCAGCATAGTAGGAGGACAGAATGTTCTCGGCACGGGACTGAGCAACTTCGGTAGCCCAGGTCGGGGTAGCAACTTCAGTGAAGTCGAGCTGACCGGATTTGATGACCAGTTTGCCAGCTTCGATGTAGGGGGTCAGAACATCAATTGCGCCCTGATAGAAGTAGCGGGCATTGTTGTCGCCCGGGTCACCGGCGGTAACTTCGAGGTTGAAGGGGCCTTCAGCATTGTCGAGGTCCAGAGCGTCCTTCACATAGGTACCCTGAATGGTGCCGACCATGTAGTTGTTGAAGGTGGCATAGTAGGAAACTGCGTCGGAATCCATCAGCAGGCGGTCGTAGGCGATGACGGGAATTTCATTTTCCTTCGCCAGTGCCAGAGCGGAACCGAGGGAAGAACCTTCGATAGCGGAGATAACCAGAACGTCGCAGCCGCTGTTGATCATGTTTTCAACCTGGGAAAGCTGGGTCTGTACATCGTTGGAAGCGAACTGAAGGTCAACTTCAAAGCCGGCTTCTTCAAGCTGAGCCTGCATGTTGGCGCCATCCTGGTTCCAGCGCTGCAGATCCTTTGTCGGCATGGAAACACCAACCTTTTCAGCGAAAGCAGCTGTTGCGGTCAGGCACAGAGCCAGAGCAAGCAAAACAAATAAAACTTTTTTCATACGATAAACTCCTTTAATTGTTCCCTTTCGGGTTTTACTGCAGATGAATGTTTTTGAACATCCATCTGCAAATTATACACATTGTTTTTCTATATTCACAACAGTTCGCTTTTTTCAAAACCAACTTGTGAATTTCTTCCGTAAATCTTTGACAATAATCACTTTAATTGATGAACCATTGTTCACAGCAATCACTGTCAAAAGCGATATCAGGATATTTCATTCCTGACTTATTGCTTTTTACCTACCCGAACATCACCTGGTTCATGATGCCTTCCAGATATTCCTGTCTGCCGGAGGTGTTGGTCTTCACATCACCCATCTTCAGGGCATATTCTTCCAATTCCTGAACGGTGACAGTTCCGTCAACGATTTTCTTACCGATGCCGCTGTTGTAGCTGGAATAGCGATCTTCAACGAACTTGTCGATGCGGCCGTCCTTGATGAGCTTGTCAGCCAGGCGCAGACCGAGAGCAAAGGTATCCATACCCATGATGTGCGCGTGGAACATATCGGAAAGTTCGAAGGACGGACGCCGCGTCTTAGAGTCAAAGTTCAAACCGCCTTTGTCAAAACCACCAGCTTTCAGAACTTCATACATGGCAAGTGTTGTGTCATAAACATTGTATGGGAATTCATCCGTATCCCAACCGAGCAGCATATCGCCGATGTTTGCGTCCACAGAACCGAAATAACCTTCGGTCCGGGCAACACGCAGTTCATGCTGGAAAGTATGTCCGGCCAATGTGCCATGATTAGCTTCGATGTTCAGCTTCATATCCAAACCATACTTGCGCAGGAAACCGATAACCGTGGCAGAGTCAAAATCATACTGATGCTTTGTCGGTTCCTTCGGTTTCGGTTCAACATAGAAGTTTCCGGTAAAACCGATGCTGCGGCCATATTCGATTTCCATGCGGAGCAAGCGGGCCATGTTGTCCAGTTCCAACCCCATATTGGTGTTAAGCAGGGTCTCATAGCCTTCACGTCCACCCCAGAAGGTATACCCTTCCGCGCCCAGACGTGTACCGATCTCAATGGCTTTCTTCGCCTGTGCAGCAGCATAAGCGAAAGCATCGGCATTCGGAGAAGTGCCTGCACCGTGCATATAGCGGGGATTCCCAAACATATTGGCAGTATCCCACAGCAGCTTTTTCCCGGTTTCCTTCATCTTTTCTTCGATGAGGTCAACAATCACATCCAGGTTTTTGTTCGTTTCCGCAAGGTTGTCACCTTCCGGTGCAATATCACGGTCATGAAAAGCAAAGAACTCAATACCGGTTTTCTCCATGAATTCAAACCCGGCTTCCACCTTGGCTTTTGCCAGATCCATTGGACTGTTTGTTCCAAAGGATTTGTCAGCGGTCCCGACACCAAACATATCGGTACCGTTGGCGCAGAGCGTGTGCCACCAGGCCATGGAAAAACGCAGATGATCCTTCATCTTCCGTCCTGCAATTTCTTCATCCGGATTGTAGAATTTGAAAGCTAAAGGATTATCACTCTGAGGTCCCTCATATTGAATTTTGGGGATATTCGGAAAAATTTCTGCCATTTACTTACTCCTCCTTTGATTGTCGTGCACGAGCACGATTCATTAGAAAAAAATTAAATCTGTGTATATTTTATTTATTCAGACAAGTTTTGCCAATTGAACAACGTCATCAAACCGGAGTGACAAATGTTACTCCTGCAAAGCAAGAAGTCAGGATCGCATTTTCCCACGCGAAAAATCTCCCCGGAAAAATCATTCCGGACTTCTCACTTCTCCCGATTTTATGCAGTTCCATCTGAGCCGAAAAGAAGGATCTTCTCCCGCACGACAGATTTCATCGCTTCGATTTCATAGGAAATCAGGCTGGAAAGGTACTGGGAACCTGACTGCAGGCCTTTTTCGATCCCAACTTTCCCGGCCCGATCCAGATCGGTAAAGATATTGACTTTGCAGATCCCGCGTTTGGCAGCTTCCCGGAAATCGGAATCTGAAAGGCCGCTGCCGCCATGCAGAACCAACGGAATTCCGGTTTTATCCGCGATTTCCGTGATACGGTCGAAATCCAGTTTCGGCGGGAATTTGTAATCACCGTGTGCATTTCCAACTGCCACTGCCAGCGCATCGGTTCCGGTTTTCGTCACGAAATCCACAGCCACCGCGGGATCGGTATAATAATCCGAAGGGTTGAGAAGTTTTCCCTCTCCTTCATTATCTCCCACATGGCCGAGTTCTGCCTCAACTGTTACATTCATCGCGTGGCAGATATGCACCATTTCAGCAACCCGTTCCAGGTTCTCTTCATAGGCTTCAGTCGAGCAATCATACATGACAGAGGTAAACCCAAGCTTCAGCGCTTCCATGCATTTGTCGAAGGTCAGGCCATGGTCATAATGTACTGCCACCGGGACAGAGGCATTCTTTGCCATCGGGAGCAGATATTCCGCGACCCGCTCCAGAGACATCACCGGCAGCAAAATTTCTGCCGTACCGATGATCACGGGAGCATGCAATTCTTCTGCGGTTTCGATGACCGCACGGGCCATCTCAACATTGATCGCGTTGAAAAACCCGACCGAGTATCCACCCAGGCGAGCTTTGTTCAGCATTTCACGCATATTTACAAGCATAACTCACTCCTTTGTTTTCCATCCGGCATCGATGCGCCGCGCTAATTCATCAAGGGGCAGAATGCCTCCCAGGGCATCATATGAAGTTACAGAGGCGGCTCCTTCGGCGGCTGCAAATGAAGCACAGCGCTCAGGTTTTTCCTTCGCCAAAACGGCGCTCAGGTAAGCCGCAATACTCACGTCTCCCGATCCGGTAGCAGATCGAATCGGACCGGCTTCAAAACAGGGCTGGATTCCTTCCCGGCCGGACCAGTCCTCCACATTCAGGTCAAGGTTTTTCCCGATTTGCGAGATGCGCTGCCTGCCGCCGCTCTTCCAATATATTCCGGAAATACCGCATTTGATCAGAACCGCTCCGCATCCCATTTGGATACATTTTTCGGCAAGTGGTTTGGCATATTTTTTCAGGTCAAGGGCATCCGTCATGTCCCCGCCCCGGGAATTCAACTTCAACCAGGTTCCCCGGTCAAGTATCCAGCACAGCTCTTCAAAACTGGGGACAAAGAAATCCACATACGGCAGCGTTTTTTCAAGGATCGACATCCAGTCCGCTTTCCCTGCTTCACTCAGCGGATCAATGGCAGCAAGATCCAGGCTTGAAGCGATACCCATCTCTTTTAACCGCCGGAACATGCCGCTCATGGTCTCACCACCATCAGCATACATCTGTTTCATCAGCGGTGGATAACCGAAATGGAACAACGTTATATCATCGATCTCATCCCAGAGAATGTCATCGGCATTGAAACTGTCATTGGCGCCGGGTGCATGGAGAAAAATACGGTCCATACCCGGTATAGCCAGTACGACTGAATAAGACGTCACCGCTCCTTTTTCGATCAACAACCCGCCGGTTCCATGCTCTTCAAGAATAGAGCGGATAATGCCGCCGAATGCATCATCTCCGACCTTACCCATCAGGCGCACATCATTGCCCAACAGCTTCATGGCAAGTCCTGTATTTGCAACACTGCCGCCGGTGTGAACGTTGACGCCGTTCATGTGGATCAGTTTACCCGGTTCCAGCGCCTCACTAACTGTGGCAAATGTCCGCTGCCCGTCAAAGATAGGTGTGATGTCGAGACAGATGTGCCCTGCGCAAACAACTTTCCTGTCCATTATCCTAATATCCCTAACACCTACAACCTACCACCTAATACCTAATACCTAATTACACAAGTTCCTTGAACAGCTGTTTGCAAGCCGGATAAATTCTGCGGAACTTATCATAACGTTCCTGATAAAGGACTACCATCTCCGGATTCGGCGCGACCGTTTCCGCTACCTGAACCAACGCATCACAGGCAGATTTTACATCAGAATAAAGCCCTGCCCCCACCATCGCAAGCAGCGCCGCACCATATCCCGGACCCTGCTCTGTCTTCGGAATATCCAGCGGAATTCCCAGAACGTCCGCCATCATCTGCCGCCACAACGGAGATTTGGAACCACCGCCGCAGATCATGGAGCGAGTGATATTCACCCCAAGCTTTTTCGCGACTTCAAAGGAGTCACGGATTGCAAAAGTCACCCCTTCCAGCACTGCCAGCACCATGTCCGCGCGGCTCGTGTCCATACGCAGGCCGATAAAAGTTCCGCTGGCGTTCGTATCGTTGATCGGACTGCGTTCCCCCATCAGATACGGCAGGAAGAATACATTGTTTCTGCCAAAAGCATCCGGACGGATCTGAGACTGTTCTCCCGCGTAATCATCAGTATTCAAAATATCTTCGCAGAACCATTTGTTGCAGGAAGCCGCCGAAAGCATGCAGCCCATCAAATGGAATTTTCCATCAGCGTGAGCAAAGGCATGCAGACTGTTTCCGGAATCAGTTCCGAAGGAATCAGAGGAAATAAAGATCGTTCCGGAGGTGCCAAGAGAGATATTGCAGGCGCCATTGCCGACCGTTCCCGTACCGACAGCGGCAGCAGCATTGTCACCTGCTCCGGCGGTGACTTTCACTCCTTCCGGCAGCCCCAATTTCGCGGCAATTTCCGGTTTGACAGTACCGATAACCTCATAACTTTCAAAGAGATCCGGCATTTGTGCCTCTGTCACACCGCAAATCTCCAGCATTTCTTTCGACCAGCATTTATGCTCCACATCCAGCAGCAGCATGCCGGATGCGTCGGAATAATCACAGCTATGAACGCCTGTCAGACAATAATTCAGATAATCTTTCGGCAGCATGATCTTTTTGATACGCTCAAACTTTTCCGGTTCATTGTTCCGCATCCAAAGGATTTTTGGAGCGGTAAACCCGGCAAAGGCAATATTTCCGGTCCACTGGCTGAGCTTTTCTCTTCCGATAGTCTCATTCAAATAATCAACTTCTTTGAAAGTTCGTCCGTCATTCCACAAAATTGCCGGTCGGATCACCTCATCATTTTCATCCAGGACAACAAGCCCGTGCATCTGCCCGGCAACGGAAAGAGCGGCGACATCCTGCGCGTCGAAGCCTTTCAGCAATTCAGGAATCCCTTCCAATGAAGCATTCCACCAACCGGCAGGCTCCTGTTCGCTCCATCCCGGCTGCGGAAAACTGAGCGGATATTCTTTTGTAACCGTATTCAGGATCTCACCCTTTTCATCAACCAACAGGAGCTTCGTTGCTGAAGTTCCCAGATCTACACCGATAAATAACATATGCGCTCCTTATTCTTTCCAAAACAAGGGGACTGTTTTCTGTCCCAAACCATAACAACCAACCGGAATCCACCGCTTGTTTTCCGACAGCAATACGAAGTTCCTAAATTATCATAATTCATTTTTCGAAAACCGCAAGGGGGAATTTCAGCAAACAACGTAACTATTCTGAATCGAAGGGACTGAGGGCACCCCTGATATAACGCGTTAATAGTAACACATGGAAGTTTGAAATGAAAACACCATTATGATGGTTATTGATTTTTTAGGTTGATCAGTGTAGAATATTAATAGGAGAACAATAAACATGTCTGAGAAAAAGACTCTTGATGAACTGACTCTGATGGATGACTATATGTTTGCGGCAGTGTTTGAGAACACCGATTTTCTCAAACCTTTGCTGGAGTTCATCCTGAAAGTGAAAATCGCTGACATAAAACTGGTCGAACCGCAGCGGTCCGAAAAGAAAGGGTATCATTCCAAAGGAATCCGGCTGGATTTATATGTCACGGATGAACAGGGTACGATTTACAATGTGGAAGTCCAAACTTACACCGAAGATGCCTTATCAAAACGGATGCGCTATTATCAGTCAGTTGTTGATATCAGTATTCTGAGCCCGGGTAAACATTACAATCAATTGAGAAAATCATTTATCATTTTTATCTGTAATTATGACCCCTTTGATCGGAAACGTTATATTTATACTTTTGAAAATGTGTGCAGAGAAGAACCGGATCTACTTTTTGGAGATGATACCTATAAGATTGTCGTCAATACGAAGGGATCCCGCGGGGAAATCAGCACAGAACTTAAGGAGATTCTGACATATCTTGACAGCGAAACGGTCACCGGTGAATTCAGTAAAAATCTTGATGATGCCGTAAACGCGGTCAAATCCAGTGAAGAAAGGAGATTGGAATATATGAGGCTCACACTGCGAGATAATGAAATGATGGCCAAAGGCCGTGAAGAAGGCCGTGAAGAAGGCCGTGAAGAAGGTCGCGAAGAAGGAGAAAATAAACTTGGAAAATTGATAACCAAACTCCTTGGACTTGGACGGGTGGAGGATGCCCGAAAAGCATCTGTCGACCCGGATTACCGCAGCCTGCTTTATCAGGAATTTCAAATCATCTGATGTAACGATACAGAACGAAGCACATGAGGACAGTCCCTGCGTGTCGGCTGTGCGACAACGCAATAACCGTCCCCGTGTGCTCCGTTCTGACTTGTTTCGCTGAAAAAATAATTACAGCAGCGTAAACCCACCGTCAGCGCAAATTTCAGCGCCATGCATATATGAAGAATCATCACTTGCAAGGAAAACAGCAACCTTTGCAATTTCGACAGGGTTGCCGGCACGTTCAGCCGGGCTGGATTTCACCATCGGGACAAACGGAATCGAATCATCTTTCATCGCTTCAGCTACCATACGAGTGGCAATATAACCGGGTTCGATACAATTTACACGGATGTTATCATGTCCAAAGAAGTAGGCACATTCTCTTGTTACGCCTACCAGGGCATGCTTGGAAATGGTATAAACAACCGGACCGCGTCCTGCCCCGGTGCTTGCAATGGAAGCCATGTTTATGATCGAACCGCCGCCATTTTCTTTCATAATCGGAGCGGCCATTTGACTGAGAAAGAACGGAATCTTTGTATTGACAGACATCACCCGATCATATTCCTCTTCAGTCACATCGGTTATGGACCAATAAATCGGATCATCAGCTCCTGCATTATTTACCAGAATATCCACTTTTCCATATGTCTTAACCGTATCATCAATCAGTCCCTGCAGATTAGAAACAGAAGTCAAATCAGTTTTCCGGAAAAATGCTTCCCCGCCAAGTTCTTTAACTGCGGAAACGGTTTTTGCCCCTCTTTCGTCATTTGTTCCTACAACAACGACCTTTGCGCCTTCTTTTGCAAATTCTTTCGCAATTTCCGCGCCGATCCCACCGGTTGCACCGGTAACAATAGCAACTTTATTTTCTAATTTTCCCATTACAATTCCTTTCTGTCTCTATTGGGAAACCGTACATCAGTTTTTCATTTTCAGTATCTGTTCAGTACAGAGCATAACCCGGTCAGCGCTGCTGCGCATCTCCCTGCGATCTGAACAGTTACCAGTTTAATTATAGAGCAGAAGAAATTTCTGGAACAGGTGTATATTTAAAAATTTGTTACATAATTTGTAAAAAGAACAACGGGAAGAACCTCATTCTTTCCATATTTCCGCGGGATAACTGCTTCCGTAAGCAAATCAAGAATACGCAGCGGTTTCTTTTTTCGTCATCACAATTATTATGATATTGTGCACGTGCACGAACGGTAAAAAATCATATTGCAATTTATCTTATAACGCTTATAATGTGATATAAGTCTGGAAAGAAGGCTGATTTATCGTTACAAAGGGGGGCGTGCATGGCTGTTACAATCAAAGATATAGCGAAAGCGGCTAATGTCTCCCGCGGAACGGTGGATCGGGCGCTGAATGACAGGGGCGGTGTCAATCCGGATGTTGCCGCACGCATCAAAGCGCTTGCTTCGGAAATGGGCTATAAGCCGAATGCGATCGCCAAGGCATTGGCTACTCACGCAAAACCGATCCGGATCGGTGTGGTCATCAACAGTCTCGGCAACCCCTTTTTCGATCGGGTTCTGGAAGGGATCGAAGCCGCGGAAAAAAGCCTGCAGGACTACGGCATCACCGTCGATATCCGCAAGATCCGCGGGTATGACCCGCAGCGGCAGCTGTATGAACTCAAATTGCTGCAGGATATCGGCATTGACGGGCTCGTCATCACCCCGGTGAGCGACTCAAAAGTCCGTGATGAACTGAACGCCATGATCCGGGACGGCATCCAGGTGACTTGCTGCAACCTGGATATCGACGACGTGAATTACCAGGCTTATGTCGGCTGTGATTACTATTGCAGCGGACAGACCGCGGGTGAAATTATCGGTTCAACAACGCATGGCGAGGCAAACCTTGCTGTCATCACCAGTTCCCACGCACTCTATACCCATGAAATGCGGGTCAAAGGCGCTGAAAGTGTGCTGAAAGAATATCCCAATATTCATATATGCGAATATATCGAAGCCGGCGACGATGAAGATATCTCTTATCACGAGGTGATAAGGCTTCTGAAACAAAATAAAAAGATCGACATTCTCTATTTTGTCACCGGCGGCACCACAGGCGGCCTGCAGGCAATTCATGACATGCACCGGGAAGAGTGTCTGAAGGTCTATACCTTTGACCAGATCCCGGCCGTCATCGAAGATCTCAAAAGCGGACTGGTGGTTTCCACCATTGACCAGCAGCCTTATACGCAGGGGTTTCAATCGATCCGGACACTTTTTGACGCGATCATGGCAAAACATATCCCGACCAGAAAACGAATTTTTACGGAACTGAACATTAAAAACCGCTATAATATTTCCGTTTGACAGAAGCGTGCCCGTGCACCACTATGCTATACTATTCTTGTGACATTTCCCGTCTCTGTATGTGTCACATGTAAAATAATCCAAAAGGCAGGAAAACCATGAAAAAGATGGATAAAGCATTGGAACAGGCAAAAGAACTTGTTTCCCAAATGACTATAGAAGAAGCAGCGTCGCAGCTTTATTATATCTCACCGGCTATTGAACGTCTCGGGATCCCGGCATACAACTGGTGGAACGAAGCCCTGCATGGCGTCGCCCGGGCCGGTACGGCTACCATGTTCCCGCAAGCCATCGCACTGGCTGCCATGTTTGATGAGGAACAGCTGGAAGAAATGGCGGAAGCCACCGGCATTGAAGCCCGCGCCAAATATAACATCCAATCCCAATACGGTGACCGGGACATCTATAAAGGAGTCACCATGTGGTCTCCGAACATCAACATTTTCCGCGACCCGCGCTGGGGACGGGGGCATGAGACCTATGGAGAAGATCCCTACCTGACATCCCGCCTCGGAACCGCCTTCGTGAAAGGACTGCAGGGCGATGGAGAGTATATGACTGCCGCCGCCTGTGCCAAGCATTTTGCGGTACACAGCGGACCGGAAAACATCCGGCACAGCTTTGACGCAAAATGCAGCGCGAAGGATATGAATGAAACGTATCTGCCGGCGTTTCAGGCTTTGGTCGAGGACGCAAAGGTCGAAGGTGTGATGGGCTGCTACAACCGCATCAACGGAGAGCCCGGCTGCGCCAGCGACACACTCATGGGCAAGCTGAAGGAATGGGGTTTTGACGGTTATTTCACTTCCGATGCCTGGGCGATCCGGGACTTCTATCAGGGACATTTTGTCTGCAAAGACAAGGAACACGCTGCCGCACTCGCACTTTCCAAAGGCTGTGACACCAACTGCGGTGATACCTATCCCTGTCTGATGGATGCCTATCGAAAGGGACTCATCACGGAAGAAGAGATCCGCACGGCCGCTGTTCACCTGTTCCGCACCCGTTACCGCCTTGGCCTTTTTGACAAAGAAAACGGGTTTGAAAACCTGGGCCTTGATGACATTGCCACACCGGAACACCGGGAAATTTCTCTCAAATGTGCCGAAAAAGGCATGGTGCTGCTCAAAAACACGGGCATTTTGCCGTTAGATAGGTCAAAATTGAAATCCGTCGCGGTGATCGGGCCCAACGCAGATTCCATTGATGCCCTTCGCGGCAATTATTATGGGACTTCCTCCCACATGGTAACCTTCCTTGACGGTATCCGGGAAGAGCTGGGAAATGAGGTAAAGATCTATTATTCCGAAGGCTGCCACCTGCATAAAAACCGTGTTGAACACCTGGCACAGCCGGATGACCGAATGGCGGAAGCTCTGGCCATGGTCAATGCGGCTGATGTGACGATCCTTTGCCTGGGCCTGGATGCCAACATCGAAGGAGAAGAAGGAGACGAGGGCAATGCCTTTGCCGGAGGAGATAAACTCTCACTGGAGCTGCCCGAAAGCCAGCGCATCCTGATGGAAAAGGTGCTTGCCACCGGCAAGCCGGTAATTTTGGTTCTTGCCGCAGGCAGTTCGCTCAACCCGCATGCAGAAAAAGCTGAAGCCATCCTGCAGGTCTGGTACCCCGGTGAATGCGGCGGAACCGCCCTCGCCGACATCCTTTTCGGGAAGGTTTCTCCTTCCGGCAAGCTCCCGGTCACCTTCTACGAAAGCACCGAAGCGCTGCCGGATTTCACCGACTACAGCATGGCGGGACGGACCTACCGCTATCTGACGGGCAACGTGCTTTATCCCTTCGGCTTCGGGCTGACTTATTCAACCGTGAGCCTCAGCGATATGTCTTATAACGATGGCGAGGTCAGCGTGAAAATCACCAATACCGGTAAATATGATACGGATGAAGTCGTACAGGTCTATGTACGGGATCTGGGATCCCCGCATGAAGTCCGCAATTACCGGCTTTGCGGATTCCGGCGCGTTTCCCTGCATGCCGGCGAGAACAAAACTGTCAGCATGATGCTGGATAAAAACACCTTCACGCTGATCGACAATGACGGGAGGCGGATCAATGGGTCCGGCCACTATCAACTCTGGTGCGGCATATCTCAGCCGGATACACTCAGTGAATCCCTGTGCGGAACACCGTCATTAAGCCTGCAGCTCTGATTTTGAAAAGAGCTGACGATGAACAGACGATTCGCGCAGCCATGTACACAGACTGCCAGGCTGAGAAAATCATCAAACGGAAAAGGTAACTGTTCAGATCGGGGACGGTTTTTCCGAGGAATGAGGGGAACTGTCCTCCCGGTTTCGCAGGATGAGCGCTTATCGTTGGCAGGCCCTGAACAGTTTCCGGAAAAGTAAATCAGACCGTAAAAATTGTACTCATGAAAAAGAAACTGCAGAATTTCTGGTATTACCGGAAAATCCCGGTAATCATTGTGTTGGTTGTGCTGGCGGCAGGGATCTACCTGTTCCTGACAAAACAGCAGACAGTCACGAGCGATTATGACATCGCAATCGTCTCCCCACGCGGACTGACGGGGGAGCAGACGGAACAGATCCAGCGCATCATAGCGGCTAACGGTACCGATCAGAACGGCGATGGAATGGTTCTCGCTCAACTCCGTGTTTTCCGTTTTGCCATCGGGGAAGACGGGCAGAATGTGAATGAGGTCGCGGCGCTGGACGCGGACCTGGTCGGGAACGAAAGCGGAATGTTTTTCGTGGAAGATCCGGAAAAATTTGAAAAATCAACAAACGGGCTCGGTAAGGCATCGGATGCCGTTCCGGTCAGCTCAATACCGCTGTTTTCCGGCTGCGGGATAGATGATATGTATATCCTCGTCCGGACCGATGCGGAAGAAAAGTATGCTTTGCTTAAGTCCTCTCTGATCGATCAGCGGTAATAAGAATCTGATGTTTTTACCACCTTTTAATCTTCGGTCTCTTCCGGTTCTTTCGGGTCGAAGCGGTCGAAGATCCCTCTGAGAATCGCGCTGTTGCAGAAAGCCGGGAGAGAAATACCAAACATAATAAAGAGTGAACTTGCGTACGCGATGAAGTTCTGAGGCAGATACAGGATCAGCAGGACGGGAATTGCCAGGATGACCCACATCAGGACAGTTTTCACGGGGGAAACAAAGGCCAGAAGGAACGCATTTCTGATCTGATCTTTCACAGGTTTTTCATAGCGCGCCTGCAGTGCGAATACGTAACAAACATAAGTCAGCCAGATCGCTGTGAGCAGGCCCGTGACGATACAGAACACAATTTTCGCGGTTCCCTCGAGGGAAAAGGCATATATGCCGTCGACAATAATGACAATTGCGGAAAATACCGCAATCGATCCCAG
>CAYWKZ010000018.1:27840-32104 GCA_964459115.1 uncultured Leptolinea sp.
CATATATGCCGTCGACAATAATGACAATTGCGGAAAATACCGCAATCGATCCCAGGATCAACCCCTGAAAAAAGTTTTTCTTTACCGCGGCAAAAAACATCCGAAACGTCTCGACCGGCTCATCCCGGGCAACTTTCAGCGTTACCGTATAAAGGCCGCACAAAGCGGGTCCGATGGTTATGACAGGAAGTGCGCAGAAAAGTGTCAGAAAATTGAGGATAAGCAGATCTGCCATCCCTCTCATAAAGCGTCCGAATGAAGATTTCAGCCTGTCTTTATCCATATCCAGTTCATAGGTTCCAGGTGTCAGGGGTCAGGTAACAAGTGTCAGGTATCGGGTGTCAGGTGAAACCTGAAACCTGAAACCTGTCATCTAAACCTAACACCTAACACCTAAAACCTGACACCTGAAACTTGAAAATTATCCTTTTACGCTTCCCAGCGCAACACCGGCAATGATATATTTGCTGAGCGCAAAGTAGATCACAAACAGCGGCAGGACCGAAAGTGTCAGTCCAAGGTAAACGGCACCGTATTCCACTTTGTAGATATCACCTTTCAGTTGGGATACCATCATTGGCATCGTGTAAAGGTCATTCCTTGTGAGCAGGATACTCGGCATGAACAACTGGTTCCAGGTGCCGACGAAGCCGAAAATCGCCTGGGTCGCCATAGCCGGTTTCATGATTGGCAGAGCGATCTCATTAAAGGTTTTGAATTCGCCGGAGCCATCAATCCGGGCCGAATCCAGCAGCTCCATCGGGAAACTTCCCAGCATGTACTGTCTCATGAAGAACACGGTCCCCGGTGCCGCAATGGCAGGGATGATCAGAGCCAGGTAGTTGTTCGTCAAACCGATCTTCCACATGAACTGATAGAAACCGATGGCGGTAATCGTTCCGGGGATCATCATAACAGCCAGAATGAACCCAAAGAACGGCTTCTTCAGCTTCCATTCATAGGCAACGATTGCCCAGGCTGTCAGCGTGGAGAAATAGATCGTCAGCGCAGTGCATCCAACGGCGATGATCATGGAGTTGAAAAAACCGCGGAGAGGGTTGAAGGTCTTGCCGGTGAGGACTTTCCAGTTGTTCATCAGGTTGTTTGACGGGAACAGTGAAACCGCATGATCCTGGATCTGTTGGGTACTGCGGGTGGAGTTAACCACCATCACAAAGAAGGGAAACAGGCTCAGGATCGCCAGAAAGATCAGGATGATATAAATGATCGCTTTATAAACGGGATTTCCGCTTCTCCTCTCAAGACTCTTCATGATGCCCTCCTTTCTTTCTTGTCGCGCATCAGGTAAAAGACGACAATCGAAAGAATGGCGATGATCACAAACATGATCATACTTGCGGCAGAAGCGCGGTTATACATATAACTGCCTGAAAATGCCTGGTTGTAAATGAAGACGTTCGCCGTTAAGGTCGAGTTGTTCGGATTGCCGTTGTTGAACATCCGGGACATATCGTACATGTTCAAACCGCCGATCATGGAGGTGATGAGCGTGTAGGTGAGAATGGTGCGGATATTCGGGATCGTGATCTGCCAGAAAACCTGACGGTCATTAGCGCCGTCGATCTCAGCGGCTTCAAAGATCTCCGGATTGATGCCCAGCACGCCGGAAATCAGGATGATCATCGTGTAACCGTACCACATCCAGAACTGAATAAACGCGATGATCCACCGGGAAGCAGTGGCATTGTTGGTAAAGTAATATGGCTCACTGCGAAGACCCCATGAGACCAGCAAATCGTTGATGGGGCCTTTCGGGTAACCGAACAGTGTGTTGAACAGGATCGCCACGGAAGCAGCCGTGATGATGTTCGGCATGTAGAAGACGACTTTGAAAAAGCCCTGTCCTTTGATCTGGTTTCGCTTGCTGGTGAACCAGGCGGTGAGCAGGAGCGCCAACAGAATCTGCGGGATGAAGTTCATGATCCAGATCATGACGGTGTTGCCAAGGGATGTTTTAAATGTATTGTTATTCAAAATCGTGCGGAAGTTTCTCCAGATATCCTCGGTATAAATATGCCAGTTGTTGTTCCCGAGCCCTTTGCAGTCGGTGAACCCAAGAATCGCCGTATAGATCGTCGGATAGAGGTGAAAGATCGCATAAACAATGACAAACGGCAGGCTGAAGAGATAACCGTACTTAGCATAACTGATTTTACTGTTTTTTTTATTCATAGGGTCTGTTCTCTCCTTTCACTTATTGTTGTTCAGGACAGGCGCTGCACGCTCCCGCTGCGGAAAACAGCAGAGCGTCTGCGTCTGTCCTGAAAAAAAAGGGGAGGGATGGTGCTCCCTCCCCATAATCTGATCAGGAATTAGAAGTCGACTTCAACGTCGAGGTTGTCAGCAACGTTCTGCTTGAAAGCGTTGATTGCGTCTTCGCGGGAGAGGTTGCCGGCAGTGTACTGACGGACCGCATCGCGCCAGTAGGTGTTGATGGTTTCATCGTACTGGGTCATATTCTTGCCGTTGGCATAAGCGTTGGCAGGAACGAATGCATCGAACATGTTCTGACCGGCCAGGAAGTCAAGTTCACCGTTGGATTTGGCCATGACAACACCGGAAGCAACTGTATCCTTCGTGCCGCCTTCACCGTTCAGGGTGCCGTTCGCCCACTTGTACTGCAGGGATTCTTCGTCAGTGTCGAGGGTGATCCATTTGATAATGTCAGCAACAACTTCCTGTTTATCGGTACCGATAACATTCTTGCCGGCCATTACCCAGGTGCCGCCCCAGAAGAAACCGACATTGGAAGCGCAGACACCCCAGTCACCGAAGGAGCGCGGAGCAATAACGTAGTTGATCAGCCATGCCGGGCCATAGAAACCGAGAACGCCGCCGTTTTCATCCATATCAGCATACCAGGCTTCAGTCCAGTCCTGAGTATCGTGATGATAGCCGTTATCCTTCAGTTCCTTGGAGAGGTCAAGGAAGGCTTCGCGTTTCGGGTCGATGTTCAGTTTGCCGTCAATGATCCAGCCGGTATCGGAGCTGTTTTCAACAGCGTGCCAGATATCGCCGTCACCGGAGACGATGGCATAACCCTTGTCCTTCAGTTCCGCGGCAGCGGCAAAGAAGGCATCCCAGTTACCGGAACCGGCGCCGATCTTTTCAGCAACGAATTCAGGATCATCGTTGCCCCAGACATCCTTAGCGATGGAGCGGCGATAGATGAATGCGCCACCGGTAGCCTGATAGCCAAGGCCGACCAGTTTGCCATCGGACGGGCGGGTGCCGATTTCGATGGTGTACGGAGCGATTTCAGCAGCATCGGTCAGAGCAGCAACGTCGATGCCCAGATCTTCGTAAGCGGCAGCGAAATCAGCAGCGTCGCCCTGAGCATACTTCAGAACGAAAGCGGCTTCCGCGGCATAGATGTCAGCTTCGCCGGCAGCAAGCATCTGGTCCAGAGCAGGCTGGTACAGGCCGTCGGTGGTGGCGGTGATGGTGGTGTTCACTTCATATTTTTCAGCAGCTTCAGGGTGAGCTTCGAAATATTTTGTGATCATGCCCGGGACTTCATCAGTGAAGGCCATGACATTGATGACGGTTTTGCCGTCAGCCGACGCGCTCATAGCGAAGGACAAAACCATGCAAAGAGCAAGAGCAAGAACGATAAACTTTTTCATTATTAAATTCCTCCTTTAATAATAAGCGGAAACCCGCTAAAAAAACAAGGACTTTGATCAGCGTGCACGCGCACGCTCGTCTTGACATTTATTTTATCCGAAAGTCTGAAAAAGGGGATATGACAATTGTAATGTGTTGTCATGATTAATGTCATGTAAGATTGTTTCTTGTTCTGGGGCTGACAACGCATCACGTGATACAGCCCTGCTTGTGGTGGCTTCGCACCAACAGCAGAGCTGTCTCCGTGTGCTTCACTCTTAAATTTCTTATTTCTTATTTCTGATTTCTTATTTTTATTCGATTTCTCCCGCCAGCATCCGGGCGCGCTTCCACGGGGGAACGTCTTCAAGATCGGCAAGCAGCCCGCGCATTTCATAGACCTGATCGCGGAGTTCGGCCGCTTTTTCAAATTCCAGATTTTTGGCGGCTTCCTTCATCTCCTTCTCCAACTGGGCCAGCGCATGTTTGAGCTCATTCTTCGGCAGCCGTTTCTTCGTATCCCGGAAGTCCTGCTTCGCGTCGGAGATGGCAGATGAGGTGGTGAGCCGTTCGGAGAGATCATAGATGGCCTTTTGGATGGTCATCGGTTTGATGTGATGCTCTTCGTTATAAGCCA
>CAYWKZ010000019.1:0-9021 GCA_964459115.1 uncultured Leptolinea sp.
GATCTCTTTGAGCAGGACCGTCAGGCCGTTATCAAGCGTGTGTTTCGTGAAAGTTCCAGTCATTTGATTGTTATACAATTCAATTTACTCTTCATTGTAATGGTTAATCTGGTAAATCAATTGAATCATGATATCATACATCTCAATCAATTTTTTGATAGAGCGAAGAAATTTTTATACCATAACTGATGATGGTATTTACTTCTTCATAGCCATCAATCACAGGTTGGCTACCTGTTTTCGAATCAGTCCAATAATAATCCATCGGATAACTTAACCAAACAATTTGATAATCTGTATCAAAATTAGGTATTCTAACCTGATTCTGCTGTTCCTCCGTAAGCATCAGGTAAGCAGCCCTTAAATATACACGATTTGGATAATACATTTTAACCGTTTTTGTCTCTGAATTATGCTCTGCAACCCATAAAAGATGTTGGTAAATGGACGATCCCCAATAATCTGCTTCGTACCCGACTGCAACTCTTTGACCAATAGGATTATAAGCATTATATTCATAAGGATGGTTTTGTATAATCATAAATAGATTGTAAATAATAGACAATGAGAGAAGTACAGCAATAACGGTTCTTACTTTAAACGAAAACGATTTCATTATTACATTTAGACAAAATACAGCGAAAAGGATCAAGATTGGATAAAGAAAAAAAACATGACGCCAATCGTTATAAATTGATGGCTGTCTTATTATTTGATAAAGAAGTGTAAACAATAAAGTACATCCCGCTATCACAAAAAAAGAAGGATTTTTTATAAGTTTTTTTTTGTGATTTCCGGTAAAAAAAATAATAGGACAAGCTATTAATCCAATTACAGCAAACAAATGATAAACGAGCGGGATTGTCAACCACATCCAACGCAGATAAAAATCAAACGGAGTGGTCCCATTCGGAATCAATTGTCCTCCGAACAGTTTATTTCCTTCCAACAAATTATAATCGGAAAATGTCGACGCGCAATTTATCGAAAAACGAATCGGATCTGACCATGATGCGGGAGTAATCAGAAGCCAGATAGGATAAGCCAGGCAAATAATGCCCAACGAAGATAGCGGAAACTTATTCTTGCTGAAAAAGATTCTAACAATCGGAAGAAGTAATACGAACAAAGGCAGCAGTGCGCCAACAATCCGTGAACTGACCATAAATGCTGATACAATACTGAAAAATAGACACCATTTTTTTTCATATTCAGAAGAAACAACTTTTTCGACAAAATAGAGATCAATCATAAACAGCGATGCAAACATCATATCTTTTATGTTGTAAAAAGAATGAGCAAAAAAACGTCCAAAGCTGTATATCATCAGAACCCCGATTAATCCAAGAATCTTTGAGTCAAACAAGTTGAATAATAAACGGTAAAAACAGTACAAAGACAGAATATAGAACAAGTAGGTATATAAATGTCTCATCTTGTATATACTGTTGGTTGGCATGGGTTCTTTCATCAATACCTGATAAACGTCTTCAATAAAAACCAAAGGTAGCTGAATTGCTACACCATAATATTTATTTTCATAATTATCCAGGTCTTCGCTTCCCTCATTAACAAATACACCACGATCAAAAAAAATTCGATTAAGCCAACGGTAGGTAACAATACTGTGATTCCGTTGTGTCGGTTCATCAATACTTACACCATAATCTTTATATAGACTCAAACCAACTATTATAAATAAGAAAAAAACAAGGCCAACAGCAATAATTGTTGTTTTATTTCTATTATCTAACATATTTACCCCTGCACATTTTTTATCAGATAAAGATTATTCTAAAAGCAATGCTTTATTATAATGATAAACTATGTTTATCATTATTTTTAATTATATAACAGGAGTTTTTATAATCTTTACAAAAAAGATTCAGGAAAAACAAAGCTATGAATTATAATACTGGAAATATTGACAAATATATGACAAAAAATCCTCTAAAGAGAAGGATGGTTCAAAAACTAAACCAAAAGATAATTTCGACCATAGGCGGCTTTCTCTCTGATGACATTGCAGGCACAAGCATCTTGGATGCAGGGTGTGGAGAAGGATTTATTGACGCTCTTATGCTAAAAAACTATCCTGATATGAAAATTACCGGGATAGAATACACCTCAGAAGCAATACAAATTGCGAAACAGATGAATCCTTCTGTAAAATACATACAGGGAGATATCACTAACATTCAATTGGAAGACAATAATTTCGATATTGTTTTATGCACAGAAGTATTAGAACACATTAATCACCCGGAAACGGCATTCAATGAAATTCTAAGAGTTTCAAAAAAACATCTTCTCATCACAGTTCCTCATGAACCATGGTTTCGTGTGGGGAATTTATTAGTTTTAAAAAATTTCACAAGATTAGGGAATCCTATTGACCATATAAATCACTGGAACATTAACAGCTTCAGAAGATTTATAAACGAGAATTTGGATAATAATTCATACTTGAATTGTATATCATCATGTTTTCCGTGGATAGTTGCTGAGATAATAAAAAAATAAAAATCATGTCGAAAATAAACAGCGATAGTTAAACTTCGTGAAGTCTAATTTGAAGAACATATTTGCTCATTTTCTGATGAAATAATTTCTGCAATACGCGTAGGATTTTGTCCACGGTTGCCAAGTTTATCCAGCATCATTTCACAGGAAAGACCTGTAGCAAAAAACTGGAATCCGATGGTGATCAGTAAAATTCCCAGTGATAACAAAGGTCTGGTGCCGATTCTCTGACCACACAGCCATTGAAAGGTCAGTATAAGGCAGATAATTACTCCTGCCGTGCACATCAACAGTCCCGGGCGTCCAAAAAAATGCATCGGCCGATCTCCATAATGCAGCAGGAAAGAACTTGTCATGGAATCGAACAGCCCGCGTAAATAACGTTCAAATCCATATTTTGAGTGTCCGTATTCACGCGGATGATGCTCGACCGCGACCTCGCCTGTAGAAAAACCAAGCCTTTTTACAAGAATCGGTATGTAACGGTGCATTTCACCATATATATTTATATTGGTATAAACAATTTTTCTGTAAGCCTTGAAACCACAGTTAAAATCATGAATCTTAATGCCGGACATTTTTGCTGTGACGGCATTAAATAGTTTGGAAGGAAGCCGTTTTTCCAAAGGGTCATGCCGAACCTGTTTCCATCCGGATACAACGTCATATCCTTCTTCCATTTTAGCAAGGAGTTTAGGAACCTCATTGGGGTCATCCTGAAGATCAGCATCCATCGTGATCGCAATATCTCCAGCTGCCCTTTCAAATCCGGCCTGAAGAGCAGCCGCTTTTCCAAAATTTTTGCGGAACCGAATCAATGTGATGCGAATGTCAGGATTGTTTGTGATAATTTGCCGAATCGTGTCTGGGGAACTATCTGTTGAGCCGTCATCAACAAAAATGATCTCATAATTCGAATAATTATTATTCCGACAGCATTCACAAATTTGAGAAAACAGCTCCTTGAGGCTTAACTCCTCATTATAAACCGGAATGATGAAAGATAAAGAAGATACCATAGAATACTATTTTTTCGCCACCATATTGTACGAATTATATAAATTATATATCAAATATTCCGCTGTCGCCATTTATATAATAACAAAAATACTATTGTAAGTACTGTAATTCCTTCCCCCATCCATTGCAGCGGAGTTTTTTGATATTTCACGGAGACAGCGCCGCGTGTATAGCCATCATTACCGAGCGAGACAAGTCCCATATCATCCCAGGTAATTTCCGGATGAAGTACAGTTCCATCCTCCGTGGTCAAAGTTCCACGGAAACCCGTGTAATAAATCAGCGGGACAGAGAAATGCACTTCCCCGCTGTCTTCCAGAATTTCATAGGTAAAGCTGAAGCCCAGTTTCTGACGGTTATGGGCCGTAATCGTCAGCGGAATATCAGGCTCAACCAAATTGACCGTATCAGCGTTTTTCCCCGGATAATCTTTATGAAGGCCTGCAGGCAGGTACTCTTCACCGCTGACGCGGTTATCCTGCATGACAAACATGCGTTTTTCCACAGCACGGTTATGCGCAGATTCCTGCAGTATCGGATTCGCCGTACTGAAGAAACAAAACATCAGAAGAAGCACAGCCCAGATATACTGTTTACGATTCTCTGTCAGAGCAGTAAAATAGATTCCACCGGATAGGGAAAACAGCACAGTCACCGGAAGCAGCATCCGGTAAGCGAATTGTATCCGGGACACAAACGGGAGGAAAATTTTCCATTGCCAAGGGAATAACCGGGTCGTCATCCAGATTACCGGTATGGAAAACAAGAGCAAATGATCCGCAGTTTTCACAAATCCACTGCGATTTTTCCACAGCAAAATTCCCAACAGAGGTACCAGCAGCATTGACCATCCCGGATAAACAGAATCTGCCTGCCAAATACCGCTCCAGGGTTTGAAACGGATAAACAGATTTTCAAATGGGATGGCATAATTCGTAACATTGAATTGTGCGTCACCGCTCATGACCTGATTGATTTTCAATTCCGGATTTGTAAAGGTTTGTTCAAGCATGGGCAGCCAGAAAAAGGCGTCAAGAACAACCACTGCCAGAACGGATTTTATCAAGGCAAAGATTATCCGGCGGTCTTTCATCAGTTTCCGCAGCTGCGTCAGCAGAAACAGCGCGGTCAAAACGACAGCAATGCTCACACTGATCAGATGACAGCTTACAATTCCGAAGAAACCAACAGCAAAAACCGGCCACTTTTCTGTGCGCTCATGAAATATTTCATAAAGCCCCAGCACGATCAGCGGATAAAATATAGCTGCCTGCACTTCCCCGATTGCCGCCCGAAAATAAATGATGATCAAACGATAAGCCGAACATGCCATCAACACTGCCGAAGCAGCGGCCGTCATGCGATTTTTCGTGATCCGATACGCGGCATACCAGACAGATGAAAATGAAAAAAAACTGCAAACGATCAAAAAGATATTGTAGACTGTCGGCAGGTCAAACCCGAGAATCACAAGAATTGCCGGAAAATACAGAAAAACATCGGGATAATAAAAACCGACGCCATAGCCATAGTTATTCAGCCAATAAAGCTGATCCCGCACGGGAAAATAACCGGCTTTCAGGCTGTCAGCCAGTCCGCGAATACGTGTGACATGAAAAAACATATCATCGCCATGAATATAAACCTGACCGTTCAGTATCGGGTAAGAGGCAGCAACGGTAAGAAAAATAAGAAACAGTAAAGACAATTCATTTTTAAGATCAGCCATGGGTGGGAACAGCTTCCAGAGGATCCCGGGATAACAAAGCCGCAGGAACAACCAGGCTGCGGACAGGATCAACAGAATTGAAACTGTCAGATGCCGAAGCGCAGACTCTCTGTAAAGAATATGCTCCGCAGTGATCTTCACCCGTTCCAGTGAAACTTTGGACATTCCCGCATCATAACGGATACCGATTCGAACCTGTTTTGTGTTTCCGCTGATCTCAAACGGGAACGCCGGGTTTATAGTTCCATCCGGCAGGTCTGTATAAAAAACGAAATCGCCATCTCCATCGATCAAAAAGACACCGTTATCGTTGCCTTCCACGGTGAGATCTAAAGATAGTTCATAGGAACCTGGTTTTAGCGTCACCGGGCCATTCACAATATAATCCCGTTTTTCATCCACATCCGGAACAAATGTCCGCTGACAGAGAGCATCGTAGGTAAAGCGATAGAGATCCTGATTGGCCCAGACCAAAGTGGCACCCAGCAGAATAAGAAGGAAAATGATGATGAAGATCCTTGATTTTTTCATTTCCTCTTGCAAACGATCCTCAGAATTTTACGACCAGGGTGTCGTTGACCACTTTGATCGAGCCCTTGTTCGGATAATGCGGCATAGACTGAACTTCCGGAAGGTTTTCAAATTCGGACGAATTCTCAGTCTCCCAGGCCTTAAACAGCAGCCACTGTTCCATATATGTACGCCATGGTTCAGTGGGCAGAGATTCACGGAATCCCCAGTAAGGGGAAACATGAATATGATTTAATTCCTGTACCTCCGGGATGGTCGTATCCTCCTCCAGTATCTGTGGCTGTCCAATATAAGCTACCTGCATAGAAGCCCGATACCCGTCTGTGTCCTGCATCCGGGTGATGAGAGATGTATAAAAACGGGTCGTTTGTGACTGAATCATCTCGAGCCGCATATAGCAGACATTGTCAAACCGGGCAAAGACAATCACGATAAGGCACAACACTACGTTCATAATTCCTGCTCCTGCCTTTTTGATACTCTGCCCCAGTGAATCTTTTATCTGTTCGAAAATCCACACAAGAAAAACAAAATGCATCGCGTAACCGTAAACCATCATGACATAACAGTACGTTTCATCGACCATTACAAAAATGAAGTTGACGGCTAACGGAACAAACAAACCGAGAATAAAAATGCACACTGCATTCAATTTGGATTTTTTGGCGATAGCGAAAAGATAAATCACAAAAAAGATAACAGTCAGCAGGATCGTGAATTGATATAAGGTTCTGGAACCTCCCGGTAAAGTGTCATAAAAACTGCCGCGCTGGGGAAGGAAAAATTCTTTGTAAGCAAACAAAATGCGTTTGAAATACAAAGAAAGGGGGATCTTCGTAGCATAACCGATTCCTTTAAAGCCAACCAATTCGGTATTTGAGACTCGGAGGAAGAAATTCATGATCATCGTGTTCAGTCCGAGAAATGCGGCACAGGAAACAGCAATGATTCCGGCCCTGATGAGCGCCATCAGCCTGTCCTGCTTTGTTTCCGCCTGAGAGAAACGCTTTATCAATCCAAAGAGGAAAATACAGACAGACATAGGAATATAAGCCTGATAGATCCCGACCGAGCAGGTCATCAGAAAAATACCCGCAAGGATCCAGTACCATTGGTTTTTCGTCAGGACAAGATATGCTCCAAGAACCGAACAAAAAAAGGCGAAAAAATAAAACTGTGCATTAAACATATAGCCATACATGCAGGCTGTCACCGGGATCGTGATGAATATTCCGGCAAGCAAAATGCTTAGATTTGCTGATTTTATCTCAAACAGTTCAATGATGATACAGACAACAGCAGCCACACAGAAAAACGAAAAAACCGTATTTACCGCCGGAAGCCCGAAGATGCTGTCCTGAAATAACAGATTTTTCAGCTTTTCAGCCACATATAACATCCATCGGCCTAAAACAAAAGTCCTTCCACCGGTAAACAGAAATTGAATATCGTCAAACTTGGATAATTTTTTGAACATCATGGTACCGTGGGTGAACAAACCGATCAGGAACGTGCTGACGATCGCATACCGCTTTTGTATCTGCATTTTTTTCCAAAACTCAGGAAATTCCATTCGCTCCCCCAACAAAATGAACACAATTATCCATAAAATTTTAATCCATAAATCAGGCTATATCCTGTACAACAGGAGCATAATTGATTTTTAAAACTTTACGATCAGAGTGTCATTGATTACTTTGATCGAGCCTTTGTTCGGATAATGCGGCATAGCCTGAACTTCCGGAAGGTTTTCAAATTCTGACAGATCCTCAGTCTCCCAGGCTTTAAACAATAGCCACTGCTCCATAAATTCACGCCACGGTTCAGTTCTGATGGATTCGCGAAATCCCAAATAAGGAGAAACACGGACGTGATTTAATTCCTGTACCTCCGGAATGGTCGTATCATCATCCAGTATCTGAGGCTGTCCAATATAAGCTACCTGCATAGAAGCCCGATATCCATCCGCGTCCTGCATCCGGGTAATCAGGGATGTATAAAAGCGGGTTGTTTGTGACTGAATCATCTCAAGCCGCATATAGCAAACATTGTCAAACCGGGCGAAGATGATCACGATAAGACATAGAGCTGCATTGACAACCACCTGTACTGTCTTTCTGACAGGCTCTCCCAAAGAATCTTTTATCTGCTCAAATATCCAGACAAGAAACACAAAATGCATCACATAGCTATAAACCATCATGACATAACAGTAGGTTTCGTCAACCATCACAAAAATGAAGTTGATGGCTAACGGAACAAACAAACCGAGAATAAAAATACACACTGCATTCAATTTGGATTTTTTGGCGATAACGAAAAGATAGATCACAAAAAAGATAACAGTCAGCAGGATCGTGAATTGATATAAGGTTCTGGAACCTCCCGGTAAAGTGTCATAAAAACTGCCGCGCTGGGGAAGGAAAAATTCTTTGTAAGCAAACAAAATGCGTTTAAAATACAAAGAAAGGGGAATCTTTGTAGCATAACCGATTCCTTTATAGCCTTCCAATTCTGTATTATAGATTCGAAGGAAAATGTTCAAAATTACCGTATTCAATACAAGGAAAGCTGCACAGGAAACAGCAACAATTCCCATCCTGATGAATGCCATTTTTCTTTCGTGGTTCGTTTCCGCCCGAGAGAAACGTTTTATTAATCCAAAGAGAAAAATACAAACAGACAATGGAATGTAAGCCTGGTATATGCCTACAGAACAAGTCATCAAAAGGATCCCGATCATGATCCAGTACCATTGTTTTTTTGTCAAAACAAGATATGCACCCAGCACCGCACAAAGAATAGCAAAAGAAAAGAATTGGGCTGTGAACATGTAACCATACATACAGGTCATCACCGGTATCGCAACAAAAATTCCGGACAAAAGAATGCAGAAATTTACGGATTTTATTTCAAACAAATCGATTATGATACACACGACAGCTGCTATACAGGAGAATGAAAAAACAATATTTATCAACGGCAGTCCATAAATACTATCCTGGAACAGCTGATTTTTTAATTTTTCAGTTATGAATAACATCCAGCGGCCTGAAGAAAAAGTTTTTCCGCCCGTGAATAAATATCGAATATCGTCAAATTTGGAAAATTTATTGAACATCATCGGACCATGCGTTAATAAGCCGATCAGAAATGTGCTGATGATCGCACATCTCTTTTGAATCTGCATTTTCTTCCAAATTTCAGGTAATTCCATA
>CAYWKZ010000019.1:9121-31228 GCA_964459115.1 uncultured Leptolinea sp.
GATCGCACATCTCTTTTGAATCTGCATTTTCTTCCAAATTTCAGGTAATTCCATACATTCTCCCGACGGTCTAAACTTGGTACTTTATTTTATTTTATCCTATAATCCTGTCAATGTCCGCTGCAACAGGAATATATTTATTTTTACGATAAATCGAACTTCATAAAGGGCATAAAATAAAAACGATGCATACTTCTTCAAAATAGTCAGTGAAATCAGAGCTATTTAACAAGAGAAGGAGCACTCCTCTTCAACGGAGCGCTCCTATTCCTGCTTACCTATCCCTGTTATTTCGATAGAAGCTTCACCACGTCGCCGACGGTTTTGATGCCGGTTGCATCATCATCGGAAATAGTAATGTTGAACTTTTCGCTGAAACCATCAATCAGGAAGAACTGATCCATTGAGTCAGCTTTCAGATCTTCAATAAAGCGGGTTTCCGGTGTGATGTTTGCACCGTCGATTTTCAAAACGTCACAAATGACGCTCTTGACATCTTCAAAGACAGAATCCATAATTCCTCCGGTTTGTTTGCATATTCTTTATACATTATTCTATCACAAAATCATAATAGCACTTTAATTTCCCGTGGGTAAAATGAACTGATTCACCCGGTTGTTTTCCGTGTCTGCCACCCAGATGCTGCCATCCGGGCCCATGGTGATACCAGATGGCATGCTGAAGTGATCAATGTTCCCGCCATCCGCGTTCCAGGTCCGAACCAGTTTCCCGTTCATGTCATACTGATGAATCAGGCTGCCCTCCGGGTCCGTGATAAAAATGGCGCCGGAATCACTGCTGCCGGTGATGTAAGGCTTATTGTTCAGCGACTGTGTGAACCAGGCATTGACATCAAACACCAGCGTCACACCATCCTGAAGGCCCTTGCCGGAAACGTCAAAGACCTGCACCCGCTGGTTCCAGGTATCCGCCACCGCAAGATGATCATCATCCAGCAAAGCGATACCTACCGGTTCATCCAGTTCACCCATGCCCATGCCGGAAACGCCAAACTTACGGATGAAATTACCGTTCTCATCATAAATCATGATCCGCTTATAGCCCGTGTCACAAACATAAACAATATTATCCGAACTGATGGCGATCGCACGCGGCCCGTAGAAACTCCGGCTGTCCGTGGGATCATTGGCATACCAGACCGTGAGCAAGTTTCCATCGGCATCTGTCTTGACAATGCGGTTGTTCCAGGTATCGGCCATGTAAACATTGCCTTTGGAATCAACGGCAATACCCCACGGCTCGGAGAAACTCGTCCCGGCAGCGCTGTTCCACTGGCCAAGGTAATTCCCGGATCGGTCAAAATATTGCACTCGATTGTTCCCGGAATCCAGCACATAAACCCGTTCGCCGTCCGGTGAGAGGGCAAGGTTGCGCGGACGCTGGAATTCTCCGTCACCGATGCCGCTCCTGCCTATGACCAGGGAGGGTTCCAGCTGTGTAAAGAGGGTCTCCTCATCGTCTGCCGCTGCCGCAGCACTGCCGCCGATGACCTGTCCGTCGCCAAGCAGCCACATACGGTTCATCAGATCCTTCCGGACATACATGACCATGCGGGAACTGGGTTCCCAGGTTTCCCGGGTCAAAGACCTTTTTCCGGTGACACTTGCATAAGCCGAATAATCACGATCCAGCCAAATTTTGAACAAGGCAGCCCGCATCTGCGGATCAGTCAGAGCTGAAAAGATACGCTGAGGCGTGAGGTTGAAATAGTCCTGATTCGGCCACAGCAGGCGAATGTATTCATAACGGTAATAATTATCCTTCACGATCGGCTCCAGCCGGGACTCTTTCGAAGTATTGGCTGTGATGACCTCGTAATTTCGCAGGTCACGTGTCGGGTTGTCATCGCCGAAGTATTTCTTGTTGGTATAATCCCGCAGGTACCACCAGAACGGATAGTTCGTATCATTGTCATAGGCCACACCGATGTTCTTCCCGAGCCCGGTACGTGTCCCCAGGTCTTCGATCATCTCAAATGCGACCTTCGAACCTTTGCCCCCGTGAGCGTAAACCAGCAGTTCATTGGCATAATCATAATTGATAAAACTGGAAACAAAAGCGATCCGTGTCTGTAAAACGATCAGCGTCAGCATGATGCAAAGTGAAAGCACTTCCGCCACTGCCGTACCGCGCCATCTTTTCCAGTAATGTCTGACCATGAATATCCCGGCAATCAGAAACAGGAGAACGGTCACACAGCGGAAAGTCGCCCGCAGCTGTTCCAGATCCTTCCCGGCAAAGGGGAGCGGAATCGAATTGAAGACGCCGACCAATCCGCATCCGGCAATCACCGCAATGACCATGCCCAGCAGCCCAAGCGCCCCATCCTTCGAGAACAGTCGTTTCCATGGCAACACTTCTATCAGATATCCCAGGCCCCAGGAAGCCGAAAGCGCCAGCGGCATCGCGATGTGAACTGTCAGCCAGGGCATTTTTTCACCGGCAACAGAGTATGCTGCCAGAGAAGTCAATCCCCAGTATATCAGGAACAGCAAAACCGGCAATTTTTTATCCGCTGCTGTATCATCCGGAAACTCGCCACCTGAACGCTCTACCCATGCCTCCGTTTCCGGTTCTTCAGCTATGAGATCGACCGTATCATCTTTCGCATTATCTTCCGACGCTGCCTCTGAATCTGTGTCTGCAACCGTGCTTTCGTCCGCACCTTCGGGAACGGATCCGTCCGACATCATTTCCGGTGTAGACTCATCCCCCGTTTCAGTTTCACCATCAGCTACAAATATAACTTCATCCTCCGGGGAAGCAGAGAGCATATCACCCGGAAGGGTCCAGAATTTCCGCTTTTTGAAAGCAATGATCAGCGCCAGGATCGTACCGGCAATGGCCGCAAACTCATAAACGGGCAGCTGGATCAGTGCGTAATAATAGATTGGCTGTCCGCCGCGCTGAACGGACTGCTGGGAAAGCCAGTAGCCCAACCCGCCGACGATCCCGGTGAAAAAGCCGTGAATATTGGTAAAGACAGTGGTGTAAAAAAATACAAAGATCATGTAAAAAGCCGCGGCGCTTTTGAGGAAGACAGGCCTGTTCCACCAAAGTCCGATTGCAAAGGAAACAGCCACCAGGATCACCAGAACGATACCTGTCCGCAGAATGCCGGAAGCGCTGTAATCCAACGGATCCCATCCCATCAGATGGACCGGGAAAGCGGTCAGCTGCGGCAGGATCAGTGCGCCGAGAAAGACGATCAGGTTGAATGATGGCGATGTACGGATCTTCTTCCAACCAAGCGCCCGGACCGTATAAATGACCCACCACAGCAAACAAAGCACACCGAGACCACCCAGAATCAGCGTCAGGACAGGAATCGTCCCACTGGCACCGAGAAGCATCATCGCCAGCAAAGCGCCGAAAACAAACAACAGCGCCACAAGAAAATAACTTGCGCTGTTTGCCCGCTGCCGGCTGCTCTCCCAGGGCATTTTCCAGAGATCCCGAAGAAACAGGAAGCCACAGAAAAGCAGCAGCTGCGCACAGTAGAAATAGGCCACTTCTTTGGTGGTGAACTGCAAAGCAGTGGTAACCGCCAACAGGTACAGCGATTTGTTGTCCCGTCTCTCATAATAACGGTAAAAGGCATAAAAGGTCAGCGCTGCAAAAAGTTCAATAAATGCTTCATTGCGGGTATAGCGTCCGTAGAAAAGAATGTACGGTGAGACCAGGAAAAACAAACCGCCCAAAAGTGTTCCCACTCGTCCCAAATATCTTCGGAAAGCAAACAGGACAAAAATCACCGCGCTGAGGCTGAAAACTGCAGCGGGCACACGGGAAGAGAAATCACTGTCACCCAGGAGAAAATAGGACAGAGCCAGCATGTGGAACTGGAACGGCCCGTGGGTGACTGGATTGTGGGCATATCCATTTCCCTGATATAAACTGTAAGCAGGCGTCACATGGTTGATCTCATCGTGAGACATCACTCGTGCACCGATCAGAATAAAGCGGCTGAGGATCGCAAGCACAATGATCACCGTCAAAATCAGCTTTTCCCACGAAAACATCGGGAAAGCCTTTGTCACAGGTTTGTCCAGCCACGCAATTTTTGTTTTATTTTCTTCTTTCATAAACATCTGTTCCTCATATATGTAATTAAGAGCGATGATACCCGAAACCTAATTGCCCTGATTAAAGTACTGATAAACAGCATTTGAAATCTGTGATGCCATGATGTTTGTCGGATCAAAAACCAGCTGATCCGGATGATAAAAGAACATCACAAAAACATAAGTCGCTTTCGGAGAATAAACGATCCCCGCATCACTGATGTTATGGATCAGACCGTCCCGCTCCAGGATCCACCCATGCTTGTGGGCTACGCGAACCATCTCCGGAATTCCGGCTTCCAGCAGCACCGCTGTTTTGTTTTTGGAAAGCTCCTCGATCATGGTGGAGCATTCCTGCTGTGTCAGCCTGTCGCCGTAAAAGGCTTTCAAAGCCCCGCCATTATACACAGAGCACAGGTAAAGATCATCCAGCATCATCCCCATGTCGGAAGCGGTAGTCTGGTTGTAGGCATCCGGATCCGTATTGACATCCGTCCGGGAATTTGCTGTGGTTTTATGCCGGGTGAGCAGCGGTGCACCGTTATAAAACAAGCCGCCCAGGAAGGTGTTGGTATATCCCATCCTGCGCAGATCTTCCGTGAACAAATTCGGCGCCATGTTGCCGCTGATAGCCTGCAGCAGGTCATCCGCCGGAGAATTTTCCGAGATCTCGATCATCAGCTCCAGACTGCGCTGCATGGCTGCCGGCAAAGGCAGATCACGATTCGCAAAGGTATAGATCATGATCGGAACCTTGATGGTTGAAGCTGCTGTGAAGGATACCCCGGTCGGAATGCTCTGCATTTCCGAAAAGGCAATATTGATCTCGTTGCGGCGATCCAGATCCAGGATATAAAACTCAGCGATCCCGTCGAACTCATTTTGCTGCAAAATCTGACGGATCATATATTCCAAACTGACGGACGATGCCTGCGGAGGGGTTGTCCGGTTATAAGGAAGGATGACACGTCGTTCAGATGAGGATCGCAGCGCCTGCTGAATCATTGTGATGGAGCGATTAATGTCCAGTTCCCGTCCGGACTCACCCTGTGAAAAACCGACAGAGCCCTGGATAGGGATCGGCGCTTTCGCCGTTTGGTCATACCTGGGCACGATCTCATTTACGAGATAGTCACGCAGACGTTCTTCCGAAATACTGGCTGAAAGCGGAACAGGCTGGGGACGCGGCATTGAATTCCAGAGGTAATTCCAAAAGTCCTCCCAGAATCCTCTGCGGGTACGCTGAAGGTCTGCCGCAGCCAGCATGGTTTCCAGATTCAATGAAAAACCGATAGAATTCGGACTGACCTGAATCACAGAATCTCCATAAACCATTTCAATGGGAATACCGTAGGCACGGATCAACCGCTCAGCCGCCTGTGTTGAGTTAAGTCCACCCACAGGGATATCACCTATCGTCAAGTCCAGCGGATAGTTGGAACGCATCTGGCTGTAGCGTATCAACTGAAAACCTGTCAGCATGAACGAGAGGAAAATCAAACCCAGTGAGACCCAGGAAAGAATGGTGATCGTGTTTCGTCTTTTCATAATCGAATCAGGAACTCATGAGCACAAAGTCACATGATCCTCTATCATATTTTACCATCCGTAACGGAAAAACAATCATTTCAATATCAGTTTTGACATTATACAAATTATTATTGTAGAAATTGGGTTATAATAGGATGTCAGACAATAAACACCAGTTTTTGCAGTTATTATTCTTATTATCATCCTGTCTGGTGGAATAAAAGGGGAAAACCCGAAAAAATTAAGAAAGGGCGGTACATGTATCAGAATAACACAGCATCAAACCAGTTTATCAATGCTGATTCTGCCTTTCCTGTCGCGATACGCGCCTGGGAAGGGTATCTGATCGATCAAAAGAAATCAATATATACGATCAAAGCATTTAAAGGGGATATACAATTATTTGCCTCTTACTTTTCACCGGACAAAACAGTTGGTTCCGTTACCACAAAAGATATCACCAACTTTCTGGATTGGATGAACAATGACCGTCCGGTACCCTGCAGTCCGAAGACGACTTCCCGCAGAATTACCTCCATCAAATCCTTTTTCAAATGGCTGAAAACCTTCGGTGCAATAGAAGATGATCCGGCTGCCGCGATTGACCAGATAGCTGTCACCTCACCGCTCCCGGAAATTCTGACGAAAGAAGAAGTTGATAAGGTGCTTGCAGCGGCAAACGCCCATCGCAGTTTGAAAAAACCGGATGCGAGAATGATGCTTTTGCTTCAGCTGCTGCTTTCGACCGGGATCAAGAAAGGCGAAACCCTCAGCATTTCGAAAAACCACATTGAACGGGAAAATCCCGAAGCGCCAAAATTAATTGTCCGCTATACCGGCGCAGAAAACCGCGCCAAAGAGCGGACAATCGACCTGCCGGCAGCCTGGCTGGAAGTATTTGATGAATATCTCGAACAATACCGTCCCACGGACAAAATCTTTCCCTGGTCTCCGCGCCGCCTGGAATATCTGCTGGAGGATATCGGCACAGAAGCCGGACTGAAAAAGCACCTTTCCTTTGCGATGTGCCGCTGGACCTGTTTCGTCAAAGATTTCGTCGAAGGCGTGCCAATGGATGTTATTCAGCGAAAAATGGGGGTTTCCCAGGTTCAATGGAGAGAGATCTTCAACAAAATCAAAGAACTTTCCTCAGCGTACAACAGGCAAGAGGAAACAGAAGCCTGATTTATTGATCCCAAATGATTATGTCAACAAGGTTACGGCAAATCTCCGTAACCTTGTTGTTTTGTTTGAAGATAAACCACCAATCAAAGATCACGATCCCGCATTTCGTACAGTTTTCCCTTGATTTTTTCAAATGAATCCTGACTGATTACATGTTCAATACGGCAGGCTTCCTTGACAGCAGTGGTTTCGTCAACACCGATTCCCATCAATAATTCACTGATGACAATGTGCCGTTCATAAATTCTTTCCGCAATTTCCCTGCCGCTTTCAGTCAGTTCAATTTCATGATGCTGATTGACGGTGATCAAATTGTCTTCCTGCAGCTTTTTCATTGCAATGCTGACACTTGGTTTGGAGAAATTCATCTCTCTGGCAATGTCGATTGCATGAACAGATCCTTTTTTTCGCTTCAGGACAAGGATCATTTCCAGATAATCTTCTGCCGATTCGTAAATCTTCATAATACCGCCTTCTTCACGGATGTAACCTTGATTAGATGCTACCCAATTATACAATATTTTTTTACTTTTGCCAGGGTGGAACCTCCGGCAGCAGGCTTTCAAATTCTCGGATCAGTTTCGTTTCATACTCGCCTGCAAATGTTCCTTCCAGAAATTTTTTATATCCTTCGCTGTAGAACCGTTCCCACGACTCTTCCTCATACCCGGGATTGATGGGGAAGAAAAGCGCACCGGTCGCATGCGCGGCAGCCATATCCCCGGGAGCATCACCCATCATGAGCACATGATCTTTTGGATATTTTCCAACCGTGGTCATCCCCAGTATCTGCTCCTTTGTGCCGACTTCCTGCCCGCAAAGCAGCTCGACATCGTCCAGGATCCCGGCATATGTCCACTCACGGGCGAGGTCAACATTCCGGGTCGCAGAAACACAAGCCAGATCCGCATCCGGGAGCAGAGCCTGAAAACTGGGTTTGACCGGAGCAAACGGCATCATACCATGGACGATCCGCTCAATGGCCGAATTAACATCGGAAGACCATTGTACACCGATTTGAAGATCCGGATCATGATGATTTCTCATATAAGAATACAGTCCTGCATCACTGAGCTTGGCGCCGCTTTCCACAAAACTGCGGATACCCTCCAGCTGCATCACTTCAAACCCGGCGCGCTTCACCCCAGGATGTTCCCGCAGCAGATCCATAGTCCGGACAATATTGCGCCAGCGATTCAATCCGCGCCACTTTGAATAAAGGTTCACAAATTCATGGACTTCACGGGCGTAACGGGATACGGTCTGCAGCCGCCAGGCGTTGACGGTGTTGGGAATGAAACACTCCTTGTGTTTGATTTCCATCGCATCAAACACGCAGCCGTCTGAATCGATCCCGACAAAAAAATCTTTTTTTGGCTTGAAATCTATCATTTCTTGCTTGTTCGTTACGATAACTGCCATTGCTGATTTTTCCTTTCAACAGAACAGATGCTCAACATAAATGAGTATAATGCATTTTCATCACTGTCAGAATGCTATTTCAATCTTCCGTCATAGTCGGCCCCATATTCCGGTTTGAGCGGAAAACGGACGGGTTTTCCATCACGCTGAGAACGGTAGATCGCCGTAAACAGTTCAACGGTCTGTCTGGCATCTTCCAATGAGATCAGCGGGCGTCTATTTTCCCGCAGGGCATCAATGAAATCCTTCAGCTGAACATAGTGAAAATGGGTAGTCGCATCAATCGTTTTGAAATAGGCTTCGTCTTCCGCCTTCCACTGATCTTTCAGCTCCGTTTCGCCGGGAACTGTCCAGACATCGTTGTAAGGCGCCTCAGTGATGGAGGATACGCCGGCAATGAACATGGCACCACCATCCGTCTGAACACCGACAGATGCACCACTGCTGCCGTGGACATGGACTTTCCCGTAAAGCGCCGGATTCTGGGAGTTGCTGACAACGATGTTGCCAAGGCCGCCGTTTTTGAAGCGGATCACAGCCAGAGCCGTATCTTCCACCTCCAATCCCGGATGGTTCAGGGTGTCCCACATGCCGTAAAGCTCTTCGATCTCACCCATGTACCACAAAAGCAGATCCAGCTGATGAGGCGCCTGGTTCACCAGCACACCGCCGCCTTCACCCTTCCAGGTACCGCGCCAGGGATCTGATGCATAATAAGCTGCATCCCGCCAGCCATACATGTTGACCGTGCCGAGGATCGGTCTGCCGATTTTCCCGTTATCAATGGCTTTCCGTATCCGCATGGAAGGCGGGAAGAAACGCCGCTGACAGATCGCTGTGCCGACCCTGTTGTGCTGCTCTGCGGCTTCCAGAATAGCATCACAATCTTCCAGGGAAGAAGCCAATGGTTTTTCGATTGCAATGTTAGCGCCGCATCTCAATGCGTCCACAGCCGCCTGACGGTGAATGGGATGGGGCGTACAGACGCTCACCACATCCAACCCGTTTTCTTTGACCATGGCTTCAACGGAAGTATATGCCGTTGCCCCATAATTTTGAGCGAAAGCTTCTGCGCGATCCTGTTGTACATCATAAACTGCGCACAACTCACAATCTTCTATTTTCTGATAAGCAGCCGCATGGAAAGGCCCAACCTTCCCACAGCCGATGATCCCTGCCCGTATCGTTTTATTCATTGATTGTAATCCTCATAATTGCTCAAGAAATTGCTGGCTGTTTGTCTTCCGCTCCAGCAGATAACTCTGATAACCCGTCAATAAATTTTCAGATTCCATCCGAATATCTGCCGGCCAGCCGGCAGCAGCAGCCTGCTCAAAGGGATGCGTCTGAAAGTAGCGAAAATATTTCAATGTCTTCATGCTGATGTGACGGGCACCCTGTGTTATGGAACCGCATTCAGGGCAGAGCACACCGCCCATTCCGTAATGCAGATACTGGTCTTCCGGCTGAATTTTCTTATGACAGCGGACACATTCAAAAAATTGCGGCTGATATCCCGTGACAGAAAACAGCTGAAGATCAAAATAGCGCTGTACAGGGAAGATATCTTCAAAAACAGCGATCCGCCTCAATGTATCCAATGTCAGCTGGAAAAGCTGAACATTTTCCACTTCCTCCAGTGAAAACCGATCTGCCAGCTCCAGCACACAGGAAGTACGGACCGTTTTGTCCAGAGACACCATGATTTCCGGATAGGCTTCAATGGTGGAAACCTGCGTCACCAGCCAGGATGCCCCGCGTCCTTTGGAAAGCTGGACATCTACATAGGTGAAGGGCTGCAGATGACCGGCTTTGCGGGAGTTCATTTTCCGTACCCCCTTAGCCAGGGCCGATACACGTCCCAAAAACGGCGTCAGAAAGGTAACGAAACGATCCGCTTCATCGTAATTCGTGTGACGAATGACGATCGCGCGAAAATGAACTGAGCGTTCCACGAAGAGCTGTCAGTGAAGGTTCTCCGGTGTGAACGCACCGGGCAGCAGGTCACGGATCGAAGTTTCCACAGTAATGTTCCCCTCAGCGTCTGCCAGCATCACGTCCATATCCTGCGAGAATTCGACCATCACCTGGCGGCAGGAACCGCAAGGGTATCCCTGACCGTCTTCGGTCGCAACAGCGATCGCTTCAAACTCACGCTCACCCTCGGAAACAGCCTTGAAGATCGCTGTACGCTCCGCGCAGACAGTCACCGGGTAAGCCGCATTTTCAATGTTGCAGCCGGTAAAAATCTGTCCGCTCTTTGTCAGCAGCGCCGCTCCGACGGCATAGTGAGAGTAGGGGATGTAACTGCGGGAACGCATCTCAGCTGCCAGCTTTCCCAGTTTTCGTTTCATTTCATCATTTATCATCTTCTGCCTCTTCTTTCGCCGGTTCTTCCGGCTTTCGATATACCCGCACTCTGCGGATCCTTCTGCCGGCCAGTTCTTCAATTTCAAACAGCCAACCCTCCGCTTCTATTTTTTCGTTCAGCACAGGGATCTTGCCGATCTGTGAATAAAGGTACCCGGCCAGCGTATCAGCTGAATCCCGGGTGAGATGGGTACCCAGATATTCATTCACATCTTCCAGGTCTATCCGACCGAGGAAAGAATATTCATCCGGACCGATTTCCTGCACCAGATCTTCCTCCCGGTCATCATACTCATCACGGATCTCGCCGACGATCTCCTCAACGATATCTTCCATAGAGACGATTCCGGAGGTTCCACCGTATTCATCCACGACGACAGCCATATGGACGCCGGTCGATTTCATCTCATTGAGCAGATCCCCGGCCATTTTGGATTCCGGGACAAACAAAGGTTTCCGCATCAGGTCCGCAAGAGTGACATTCCGCTGTTCCACATAAGTCTGCAGCAGGTCTTTTGCGTAAAGCACTCCGACGATGCGGTCTATTTCATCATCATAGATCGGGAGCCGCGAATGACCGGATTCCCGGATCAGACGGGCAGCTTCATCCAGCGGTGTTTCGATATCAAGCGCATCGATCTCTACACGCGGGATCATGATCTCACGGATCATGGTGTTGGAAAAATGGACAATGGAGCGAATCATCTTCCGCTCCTCCTGCTCCAGGATCGTATTTTCCGGGATGCTTTCGACCCAGTCCCGCAGATGGCTCTCTTCAGCCTGAATGGTCGGAGGCGCTGTCACGACCGGGTCCGGTATGATCCATTCCGTGATTTTATAGAGCGGCGTAAACAATTTACTTAAAAAGATGCACAGCCCGGCCAGCTGATCGGCAGTTTTTTTCGGATTTTTTGCTGACATTGCGATCACTGCTGTTTCAAGCAGGATGAGCGCCAGCACCGTACAAAAAACATACAGACAAAGGACGGGCACAGTCAGTTCATATGGCAAGATGCGGATGATGTAAACGACAAGCAATGCGCCGGTCACACCGGAAAGAAAGCGTGCTGCGATGCGCAGTTTGTCGATCAATGCATCATCGTCCAGCAGCCGTTCGCTGACAGACCTGTCTTTGCCTTTGTCCTCTCCGCCCGGGATGACGATGTCTTCATCGACAAGAATACGATAGACATGAAAAATCACCGCGGCAAGCATATCCGCGGCCGAAAATAGAATGAGAATCAGGAGAAGGAGATTGTCCGCAAGGGACGGAAGGTTACTTCCGGGTTCCATAAAGAATCTTTCTAATGCACTGTTTCAACTCAGCCATTCAGCTGTTTTTCCGTTTATTATACTCTGAATTTGTCTTTTTCGTCATCCATTAGAGCGCGGGCGGTATTGGATCGCTTCCGCAATATGCTGCGTACGGATGTCCGGTGAGTAATCAAGATCCGCGATCGTCCGCGCAAGCTTCAGCAGTCGATGATAGGCCCGGGCAGAAATCTGATAATGTGCCATCAGACTTTTGACCAGTTTTTCACCGTCATCGCCCAGACGGCAGTATTGACGGATCTCTGCCGGCGCCATATCCGAATTGCACGTGACATTGGGATTATCCTTGAAGCGGATCCGCTGCCGTTCCCGGGCTGCTTCCACACGCTCACGAATGGCGGCTGAGCTTTCGCCGACGGTGTCACTGCTGAGCTTTTCATATTCCACACGGGGAACGTTGATTTGGATGTCAATGCGGTCCAGGAGCGGTCCGGAGATGCGTTTCTGGTAGCGTTGGATGGCAAATTCTGAGCAGGTGCAATGGTGTGTCGGGTCACCAAAGTATCCGCATGGACAAGGGTTCATCGCTGCGACCAGGACAAACGCTGCCGGGAAGCTGTATGCACCCGTAGCACGGGAGATCGTAACGACCTTATCCTCCAGCGGCTGCCGCAGCACCTCCAGCACCCGCGGATCAAACTCCGGGAACTCATCCAGGAACAGCACACCCCGGTGCGCAAGCGAGATCTCTCCCGGCCGGGGAATATTGCCTCCGCCGACCAGTCCCGCATAACTGATGGTGTGATGCGGGGCACGGAAAGGACGTGTCTGGATCAGCGGCGTATCAGCCGGAAGCATATCCTCAATGGAATAGATCCTTGTCACATCCAGGCTTTCTTCAAGCGTCATGCGGGGAAGGATGGATGGCAATGCACGGGCCAGCAGCGTTTTTCCAGTGCCGGGAGAACCGCTCATCAGCACATTATGAGACCCGGCCGCGGAAATTTCCAGCGCCCGTTTCACATGTTCCTGCCCCTTGATTTCACTGAAATCCGTCCGGACGCTGACTGCCGTCTCGGACAATTCACAGGGCTGCTGCGGCTCGATCAGCATATCTCCGGTAAAATGGTTGTAAAGTTCGAGTAACGTATGCACCGGCAGAACATCAATTCCCGGGATCAGCGCAGCTTCCTGAGCATCACAGGCGGGGACACAGATTTGTTTGAAGCCCATCTCTTTTGCCTTGGCAGCGATCAACAATACACCGCGCACGTGACGGACGGAACCATCCAGTGATAATTCACCAATGATCAGCGAATCTTTCAATTCAGGGATCCAGGTTTCATCCCTGCAGGCAAGCTCACCAATGGCGATCGGCAGATCAAAACAAGGCCCTTCCTTGCGGATATCAGCCGGAGCCAGATTGACTGTGACCCGATGGCGCAGATTTTTCAGTCCGGAATTTCTGATGGCACCACGGACCCGCTCCTTGCTCTCCTGCACAGCGGTATCCGGCAAACCGACCACAATGGTTTTCGGCTCACCCATCGATGAACAGTCTACTTCAACTTCGATGATCGTCCCGGACAAACCGGTCAGTGCACAGGAATAAACACGTGCAAGCATCTGTTTCCTTTCTCAATTGCTGTCTGAAGCTATCTGCTGCCCAGCTGAATCCTGTTTATCTTTCAGGATCATTCACTCTCGTTCAGAGAGATTTCCAAAATCTTTTTTCCGAAACGCTTATATCGTGCCGGCAAATCCTTCATCACCTTCTCCAGCTCAACATCATTCTGCGGACCGACTTCCGAAATCGATTCCAAAACATCGCGGGGCAGGATCACATCAGAAGGAACATCCATTTCCACGCCCATGTTTTTGCGCCAGGTTTTCAGACGTTCCCGGCGGCTCAGAATTCCATTGGCCGGTCTGGACTGCAAAACCGGTTGTGGGATCCGTTTTTTCCTGCGCCAGCTTTTATTGATATCCAAGATCGTCCGTCCGTAGCGCCGGACCACAGCACCGCCCACACCCTTCAGCCTGCGCAGCGTTCCCTCATTGGACGGATTTTCCAGCACGATGTTCACCATCGCATTATTTGAGAGAATCTTGAAGGGCGGAAGATCCCGAATCCTGGCCTCACTTTCCCGAAATTCACAAAGACCCTGCAATGCTCCCTGCTCAGCGGGGGTAAGTTCCACACCGCCGTTCACTTTCCACCAAAAACATTCATGCGGTTCAGATGGGGCCGGATGAATGCGGCAAAGACGTTCAAAATCCTCCTGCGCCATATCCTCCATGCCCCGTTCCTTCAGTTCCGCTGCAAGCTTATCCTTCAGCAAACTCAAAAACCGTGTATCCGAAACAGCATATTGAAGCATCTCACGGCTCAGCGGACGCACGCCCCAGTTTGCTTTCTGATAGCGTTTATCCAGATGAATGCCAAATTCATTTTCCAGCAGCGGACCGAGACCGATCTCTTTTTTTCCCAGCATACGGGCAGCGATCATGGTATCAAAAAGGTTCTCAAATTCAAATCCGAAGTCCCGTTTCAGGCACATCAGGTCATACTCTGCCGCATGGAATATTTTCAGAATGTCCGGCGATGAAAAAATATCGTTCAGTTCCGAAAGATCCCCGGTTTCCAGCGGATCGATCACATAGCTCTGTCCGTCCGCGCTGATTTGGATCAGGCAGACCTTTTCGAAATAAACAAACAGGCTGTCTGATTCCGTATCTACCGCCACTTCTTTTGAGCGGCGCAGTTGTTCAATACAATTTTTCAATGAATCCGTATCATTGACGATATGGACTGTTTTCGGGTCAAGTTCAACATTCATACACCACATTATAATACGCAGAAGCGCAGTTTGTCAAAAGGAACTTTATTTCAAGAGGATTTTAAAACAAACAGCGGACCCCGGAAACCAAAGGCCCGCTGAAAATCATAAACAATTAGCGATTATTTGGTGTATTCTTCAATTTTTTCCCGCAGCAGGGTGTTTTCGATCTGCAGGGTCTGGATAGAATCCTGAAGTTTTTGCAGCTGATCATAATACTCACGGAGCCGCTGGTTTGCAACGTCAAGATTCGTATAAGTCGGCTGCCGGCGATTTGCATTGCTTCTGGATTCTTCCTCAGCCAGCGCGAGACGGGCAGCGACATCATCCTGCATCGTTTCGAGCGTATTCTGGAACTCATTCTTCTTCTCAAGCAGCGCTTCATAGCTCATATTTAACTTGAACAATTCCGAAGTAGTTTCCTTCAGTTCGGCTTTTGTCTCGTCCAGTTCAGCGTTCAAAGAGGAGATTTCTGCCTCGGCGTCAGCCAGTTTCGCTTCAGATTCTGCCAGCAATTCATCCTTTTCTGCGATCACAGCCTGCAGATCCCCTTCAGCCTGGGTCAGCAGAGCATCTTTTTCAGCGGTGAGGGAATCGATCTTTTCATACAATTCAGCGATTTCCGCATCCTTTTCGGCAGTGACATCAGCCAGCGCTTTTTCCGCGGCAGTCTGAGCGTCTTCCAAAGCCTTTTCAGCTTCCGCAGCAGCAGCATCCTTTTCAGCCAGAAGGGCATCATAGCTTTTTTCAGCTTCCGCAGCAGCAGCATCCTTTTCAGCCAGAAGGGCATCATAGCTTTTTTCTGCTTCAGCGATCTCCGCATCCTTTTCCGCAACGACAGCAGCCAGTGTTTCATCCGCAGCAGTCTGGGCGTCTTCCAAAGCCTTTTCAGCTTCCGCAGCAGCAGCGTCCTTTTCAGCCAGAAGGGCATCATAGCTTTCCTGCGCTTCAGCCAAAGCAGCATCTTTTTCAGCCGCTAAGGCATCATAGGCATTCTGTGCTTCTGCCACCAGAGCATCTTTTTCAGCCGTGGCAGCCTCGAGCGCTTCGTTACCCGCAGCGATCAATGCGTCCTTTTCCTCAGTGACAGTTCTCAGATTTTCTTCCGCTGTTGCCTGGATATCCTCTTTTTCGGCACTAAGCGCTTCGATCTGTGTCTGAGCTTCAAAAAGCTGAGCATCTTTTTCTTCAAGTGCAGTCTCAGCTTCCTCAATGGCAGCGTCTTTCTCAGCGATCAGAGCGTCATAAGCCTCATAGGCCGCCTGCGCTTCTTCCTCAGCTGCTTTCAGCTGCTCCTCACCTAATGCGATCAGGGCATCCTTTTCATCCGTAACGTATTTCAGGTTCTCCTGAGCTTCTGTGAGTTGAGCCTGCAGAGCCTCTTTTTCTGTGTTGTAGGTCGCGGTCAGTTCATCGATCTTTTTTTGACTGCAGCCGGTCAGACAGACAACAAGTGCAACAAGCAAAACAACAAGAGTGATTTTTTTCATTTTTCCCTCCGACATCACTCGATCAACCGGCTTCATAACAGGAAGAACGATTGACATGAAACAAAGATAGGCTGTCAAATAAAGCCTTGCAACTTTTAATGTTGCAGTTTTAATGCCAAAATGGAAAGAACACCCAAAAGATCATCCTGCCAGTCATCTGTATTCCAGTCAATGCCGACCATCCGATAGGCATTTTTCCCGACCCGCAGCCGCTTGCTGACCACCGGCAGATTGCGCTGTTCCACATTTGCAGGCAGCGTCGGGAACTTCAGCACGACATCATTGCCTTCTTTCACCACTGCAGACAGCCCGATCAGTTCAGCATAGATTTTCACCCGGATCTGAAACACCAGGTTGCGGATCTCCGTCGGCAACGGCCCAAACCTGTCTGTGAATTCTGCATCCAAAGCATCAAGATCCTCTTCTTTGTTTGCGGAAGCCATGCGCCGGTAGAGCTTGATGCGCGTCTGATCATCTTCGATATAGCTTTCCGGGATCCCAATATTAAGGGGAAGTTCTACAGTGATCGGATTGAAAAGATAGGCCATTTCACGAGTGATTCCCAAATCTTCGTCCGAAACCTCAACACCGCGGACATCACGAACATTTCGGACAGCCTGAGCCAGCATGCGGGTATAGAGATGAAATCCGACGGAAGCGATTGCCCCGTGCTGACGACTGCCAAGGATCTCTCCCGCCCCGCGCATTTCCAGATCCCGCATGGCAATAGTATAGCCTGCACCGAACTGCGTATTTTCCGCGATCACTTCCAGCCGTTCCAACCCGGCTTCCGTCGGTTTGTGCCCCTTCTGGCGGAAGAAATAGGCATAAGCCCGCTGCGAGCTGCGCCCAACGCGGCCCCGGATCTGATAAAGCTGAGCCAGCCCGAACATATCCGCCCGGCTGACGATCAGCGTGTTGGCGTTCGGTACGTCCAGACCGGATTCAATAATGGAGGTGCAGAGCAGAACGTCCAGTTCGCCCTTATAGAATTGATCCATGACCGCCGAAAGCTGTTTTTCGGCCATCTGCCCGTGTGCCACACCGATATGCGCTTCCGGAACCAGCCTGCGCAGATAATCGTACATGGCATAAATCGACTGCACCCGGTTGTGAACAAAGAAAGTCTGCCCGTTTCGCTCCATTTCCCGCGTGATGGCCTGCCGGACGATCTTCTCGGAATAAGGCCCCACATAAGTCGTGATCGGCACCCGTTCATAAGGCGGCGTATTGATGTTGGAAATATCCCGAACCCCGGTCAGCGCCATGTAAAGCGTCCGCGGGATCGGGGTTGCGGTCAGTGTCAGGACGTCTACCCGCGCCCGCAGTTTTTTGAGATATTCCTTTTGTGCCACACCGAAGCGCTGTTCTTCATCGATCACAACCAGTCCAAGGTCTTTGAAGGCAACATCTTTGGAAACCAGCCGATGAGTGCCGATGATGATGTCGATCTCTCCGGTCTCCAGCTTTTTCAGGATCTGCTTCTGCTCTTTGGGACTGCGGAAACGGGAAAGCATTTCCACGTTCACCGGGTAAGCGGCAAAACGTTTTTTGAAGTTCTCATAATGCTGCTGAGCAAGGACCGTCGTCGGGACAAGGATCGCCACCTGTTTGCTGTCACAGGCAGCTTTGAAAGCGGCACGAAGAGCGATCTCGGTCTTGCCATAGCCCACATCTCCGCAGATCAGGCGGTCCATGGGCCGCGGACTTTCCATATCTTCCTTGACCTTACGGATGGCGATTTTCTGGTCTTCCGTCTCTTCAAACGGGAAAGCACCTTCCAGGTCTTTCATCCAGATACTGTCTTTGGAAAAAGCAAAGCCCTGCGTGACCTGGCGTTTGGCGTAAAGATCCAGCAGGTCGTTTGCGATCTCCAGCACCTTCTCCCGGACAAAGTTCTTGGCGCTAAGCCAGTCCTTTGTCCCGAGTCGGGTGATCTCCGGAGTTTTCCCGTTGGGACCCACATAGTTGGAAAGCCTGTCCGCCTGATGAACCGGAACAAAGAGCTGGTCACCTTCCGCATAATTGATGCGCAGAAAGTCTTTTGTCACCCCGTCTATGGTACGTTTTACCAGACCGTCATAAATACCGATACCATAATCTACATGGACGACAAAGTCCCCTTCTTTGAGATCGGCAAAATACTTTTCCGGAGCATCGATGGTCTTTCGGGGAGCTTTGCGCGGGACCGGACGCTCCCATCCGAAGATCTCGCTGTCGGTCATCACATAGCACTTCGCGCCATCCGTACCGGTCAGGATAAAACCTTCCGTGAGGGAATCTTCACAGAAAACAGGTGCTTTTTTGTTTGCCTCTCCAGCAGGATGCTCAGCTTTTTTCCACAGGTTTTCGATACGTTCGGACTGCCGGCTGATGACGTTCACCACGTCTCCTGCCCGGCAGCGGCTTTCCAAAAAGGTCAGGAAAGTTTCCAGATGCCCGCCAAAACGATCAGCTGGGGTGAAGGAATCCGCAAACTCGGAACTGTCCGGCACATCGGAGCGGCCCAGGTCGATCATGACAAAATCAGCCATGCGGTCATTCAGTTCTGAAAAACTGATGTAAGGTTCCGGATAATCCTCGGAAAGGGTCCCGAGACCGATGCTTTCCTCCCGCAGCTTTTCAGCCTCTTCCTCCAGAGACTCTGCCAGTGAGCGGGCAGCCTCCAGATCATCGCAGAGGATCAGCGTATTCGGGGGCAGGTAATCCAAAAGGCAAGCCGGGGTTTTATGAACCAGCGGCAGGAAAAAATCCCGGGGAGATTCCGGTTCGATTTCAAATTCATGTTTTTCCGGGAAGATCACCTCACCCGCAGGCGGAATCACAACCTTCTGCAGCGGAACAATGTTGCGCTGGGTCGCCGGATCAAAGCGATGGATGGACTCGATCTCATCACCGAAAAAGTCGATCCGGATCGGATAGGGCTCCGAATGCGGCCAGACATCCAGCAATTCTCCCCGGCGTGAATACTGTCCGGGTTCCAGAACTGCCTCGTCCGCTTCATACCCTGAACTGCTCCAGACCCGCATCAACGCGGTGGATGAAATTTCCTGACCGACCCGTAATTGTTTGAGCGAATGGATAAATTCCTGACGGGTCAGCGACCGCTGCATCAGGGCACGGACCGGCGCCACCACCAGCGGCGGCAGCTCCGGTTTGTCAGTACCGGGCAGCAGCAGCCGGGTCAGCTGCGTCAAAGTCTGGATACGGTCATGCCGTACCGACATGCTCCAGGCAGCGTTCTCATAAAAATGCGGTTCCGGGGCCGGAAAATGAAAACGGTCGGATTTCGGATGCCAGAAAGCGATTTCATCCAGTGCTACAAGCGCCTGCTCGGGACGGTCAGTGAGATAGAGGACAGGACGTTTCAACTGTTGATAAAGCACTGCAGCGGTGAAAAAACGGGCGGAGCGAAGCAAACCGAGCGAGCCAAAAACCGCCCGGTCTTTGGCTTCGATCCGTTCACATATCGCCTGAAATTCCGGCAGGCCGCCGATCCGCTCAAACATCATAGTAGTTGTTCGTTGTTAGTTGCTGGTTGTCGGTTGCTGGTTGTTAGTAGCTGGCGATCAGTGGCCGAAAACCGGTAACCAATAACCAGCAACCAAAAACCAGTGACCAAAAACTATTCAACCGGTCCGTTATAGTGGTTCATACAATAGGTAGTTCCCTGCGTGACAAAGTCCAGCGCACAGGAAGCTGCCTTGTCGAGCACCAGCAGCAGAAGCTCACTGTCCTCTTTGGAGAATTTGTTCAGGACAAAATCTATCACTTCCATCTGACCGGGCGGGTGACCGATGCCGCAGCGCAGCCGGCTGAATTCCTGGCTGCCAAGCTGCGTGATGATGGAGCCCATGCCCTTCTGTCCGCCGTTGGAACCGTTAGGACGGACCCGCAGCGTACCGAAAGGCAGGTCCATGTCATCATGGATCACGAAAAGACGTTCCTGCGGGATCTTGTAATAGCGCATCAGCGGCACCACCGCCTTGCCGGAATCATTCATGTATGTGATGGGTTTGGCCAGCAGCAGCTTCCGTCCCTCATAAGGAGCGGTGACGACCAGCGCCTTGAGCTGTTCCTTTTCAAACTGTACTCCCAACCGTTCAGCCAGCCGGTCGACCACCATAAATCCAAAATTATGCCGGCTTTCGCGGTATTCTCGTCCGGGGTTGCCGAGCCCGGCGATGAGGTACATCTCCCCGCCCGCCGTTTGTTCTTTGTTCCCGCGCTGCGCACGAATGGCAGCGAAAAATTGATCCATATCCATAACTAATACCTAATGTCTAAAGTCTAACGTCTAAAGTCTATTTATAATGATATTTCCGAAAATCCAGAATGATCTTGAGCACCAGCATGATCAGGATCCCGGCTAAAAGCATGAAAAAGGCGAGCCTGACCAATTGGTGCAGATCAATGATATAAGGGTTGGCCGCCATCACAGCCGCTGATGAAGTCACATTTTCCATAAGTTCTCAACCTTTTTATTCTACCCCATCCCCGGCACGAATGCAACAATAATATGAACGTTTCCGAATCGCCACAAAACACGATTCCTGGATTAAAATTATTTATTTTGAACAGGATTTTATAGCAGGAGCTAATTATGTCTGAGCAAACAGAATCTTTAGAAACCTTACAGGACAACCGGAATCAGGTGATCATCCGCACCAGCATCATCGGCATCGCGGCCAATATCTTCCTTGCCGCTTTCAAAGCTGCTGTCGGGCTGATTTCCAACTCCATCGCTGTCGTTCTGGACGCAGTCAACAACCTGAGTGATGCACTTTCATCCGTCATCACCATCATCGGCACCAAATTAGCCTCCCGAAAACCGGACAAAAAACATCCGCTGGGTCATGGACGGATCGAATATCTGAGCGCGATGATCGTTGCGGCAATCGTCCTTTATGCCGGTCTCACCTCGCTGATAGAATCGGTCAAGAAGATCATTCATCCGGAAACACCAAACTACTCCATCGTCTCACTGATCATCATTGCCTCTGCGGTCATCGTCAAACTGCTGCTGGGGAATTATGTCAAAAAGAAGGGTGAAGAAGTGAAATCCGCTTCCCTGATCGCTTCCGGGTCAGATGCCCTGTTCGATGCTATCCTTTCGGCTTCGGTTCTGGTTTCGGCAGTGATCTTCATGATATGGCATGTCAGCCTGGAAGCATACGTAGGTGTGCTGATCTCCTGCTTCATCATCAAATCCGGTGTTGAAATGCTCTCCGAAACACTGGATGACATTCTCGGCACCCGCGTGGAACGGGAACTGGTCAGTGCGATCCGTAAAACGATTTGCGAAGATGAAGCGGTCCATGGCGCTTATGACCTGATCCTGCACGCCTACGGACCGGAAAAATATTTCGGATCCGCACATGTCGAGGTTCCGGACACCATGACAGCAGAAGAGATCGACCTGATGGAGCGGCGAATCGCTAAAAATGTCTATCTCAAGCATGGCGTTGCCATGACCGGCATCGGGATTTATACCATGAACACGACCAATGACGAGATCAAAGAAATGCGGACAAACATCACCCGTCTCATTATGGCACACGAAGGGGTTTTGCAGGTCCATGGCTTTTATGCCGATACTGAAAAGAAGATCATCAGCCTTGACGTGATCCTGGACTTCGAACTGGATGACCGGCAGGGGACGTTTGAACAGATCAAAAATGAAGTCCAGCAGGCTTACCCGGACTATGATATCCGCATGGCGCTGGACATAGATGCATAAGTAGTAAAGAGTAAAGAGTAAGGAGTAAGGAGTAAGGAGTAAAAACCAGCTCTGAGGGTTTTCAGAGCTGGTTTGTTATTTACATTACTGTTGTTTTTTTTACCGCCTGTTGTTATTGCGGCGGTCATTGCCGCGGCGGTCGTTCCCGCCGTTTCCGCGGTCACGATTTTCAT
>CAYWKZ010000020.1:0-31039 GCA_964459115.1 uncultured Leptolinea sp.
TCGGTACAGTTGAAGGCGAACCGGAATCCACTTCCGCAGAGACAATCATCGAAGCAGTCAAAGAAGCCGGATACACCAAAGTGATCCTGCGCCCGCTGATGGTCGTTGCCGGTGACCATGCCCACAACGACATGGCCGGTGATGATGAAGATTCCTGGAAATCCATGTTTGAAGCAGCCGGTTTGGGTGTGGACTGCCAGATCGCCGGTCTCGGCAGCATCCCGACCATCCAGGCCCAGTACATCGTTCATACCGTTCTGGCAATGGCAAATTAATTTTATTCCAAAAAGGGGACAGTTCTGTTCAAGCCATAACTGCCCCCTTCTTATATGATATATGTAATAATATGAAAAAACATCTGATTTCAAACACTATCTTTTATCTTCTGACATTCGTTTTATTGTTTTCCGCATTCGCACCGGTTTCCGCCGAATCCGAAGAACTTGCGGACGGTATTTACAGCGCGGTTTTCACGACTGACAGTTCCATGTTCAACCTCTGCGAGACCAGTGAAGGCAGAGGGACACTGACTGTAAAAGACGGTGAAATGGTCATTCATATCACGCTCTCTTCTAAAAATCATCTCCATCTGTTCCGCGGGTCAGCTGAAGACGCTCAAAAGGAAGGCGCAAAATTGTTGGATCCGACCATAGATAAAGTCGTTTACAGTGACGGTTTCGCCGATGAAGTTCATGGTTTTGATGTTCCCGTTCCTTATCTTGATGAGGATTTTGACCTGGCTCTGGTCGGAAAGAAGGGGAAATGGTATGATCATAAAGTAAGCGTCAGCGATCCAATCTTTGAAGGTTCCCTGGAAGAGAATTCTGCTGAAGACGGTAAATTTCTCTGTGATGTAACACTCAAAGGCGGCAGCGGGAAGGCTACCGTTGAAAGCCCGGCGCTTGTGACCGTAAAGGAAGGGAAGGCGACAGCTGTGATCGTCTGGAGCAGTCCCAATTATGAGTATATGCTGGTGAACGGAGAACGCTTTGAACCCGTCAACGAAAGCGGAAACTCCACTTTTGAAATTCCGGTGGTCTTAGACAAAGAGATGGAAGTCAGCGCGTCGACCATTGCCATGAGCCAGCCACATCTTATTGACTATACACTGCTCTTCAGCAGGAAATAGGGAATAGGGAATAGAATATAGGATATAGGGCATAGGGCATAGGATGTAGGATGTAGGATGTAGGGATTAGAAAATTAATGTCTAAGGTCTAATGTCTAAGGTCTAAGGTCTAATTGCCTAAAGTCTAAAGTCTAATGTCTAAAGTCTAAAGTCTAATGTCTAAAGTCTAATGTCTAATGTCTAAAGTCTAAAGTCTAACTAAGGATAGTCCATGGGGAAGTGCTATACGAAAGGCATTGTTTATTGTCTGATACTGATCAGGTTGGTTATTTTTGCTGTTCTGCCGGCCGGCGGGATCGACCTTTCAGATCCAAGCCGCTCTATAAAGCTTGACTATGCAGAGCAATTCTCCGTGGACTATTTCGAAAACGGATACAAGCTGCTCACACTTGGAAGCGGGCAGCGGTTTCTTTTGATCCCGGCAGATGGCATGATCCCGGCAGATCTGCCTGCCGATGTGGTCCCGCTGCTGCAGCCTTTACAGAACATTTATCTGGCCGCGACTGCCGCCATGTGCCTGTTTGACGCATTGGACAGCCTGGATGTCATCCGGCTATCAGGGACAAAGGAGGATGGCTGGTACATCGAAGGAGCCCGGCAAGACATGCGGGACGGGAAGATCATCTACGCGGGAAAATATAGTGAACCGGATTATGAACTGTTGTTGGAAAACCGCTGTTCCCTGGCTGTCGAATCTCAGATGATCGGGCATGCCTCAGAAGTCAAAGAGAAACTGGAGGAACTGGGGATCCCGGTCCTGGTGGACATGTCCAGCTCCGAACCGCACCCGCTGGGACGGACTGAATGGATCCGCTTCTACGGTGCTCTGCTGGACAGAGAAGACAAAGCCGACGAACTTTTCCGGGAGCAGAAAGACTATCTCGAACGCGTTTTGTCCTCCGGGAACACCGGGAAAACCGTGGCTTTCTTTCACATCAGTTCTTCAGGACGGGTAGTGGTCCGGAAATCCGGTGACTACGTCAGCAAAATGATCGAACTGGCTGGAGGAAAATATGTCTTTGACAGCATCGGTGACCCGGAAAAATCAACTTCGACCGTGACAATTGACATGGAAACCTTTTTTGCGGGCGCCAAGGATGCCGATGTGCTCATATATAACAGCACGATCGCCGGAGAAATCAGCTCAGTCACGGAGCTGATCGCGAAAAGTGACCTGCTGGCTGAATTCAAGGCTGTGAAAAAAGGAAATGTCTGGTGCACCGGAGAGAATATGTACCAGGACACCACACAGCTCGGGCAAATGATCCAAAGCATTCATCGCATCCTTTCAGGTGAAGCGGACAGCCTTGATGAACTGCCGTATTTTTACAGAGTAGCGAATTAACGAATGGAAAATCAAAACAGGAAACAGACCGGCAGCATTTTTAACAAACGGGACAGGTTTCTCCCGGTGATGGTTTTTCTCGTTATCCTGCTGTTTTCCGGACTGGTGATCAACGCCAACACCGGGTCCGTTTCCATCCCCGCAGCTGATGTTTTCCGCATGACTTTTGAGAGTCTGCCCCTGAAATTGCTGAACATTTTCACAGCCGGAAAGCACCAAAGCGAACTGGATGCCGTCATCAATGCGGATACCTCCAGCCAGATCCTGTTCCGCATCCGGCTGCCGCGCGTTCTTTTGGCAGCGCTTCTGGGCGGAGCGCTCTCTGTCTCCGGTTACCTGTTACAGGTCTTTTTCCGCAATCCCATCGCGGGACCGTTTGTCCTCGGCATATCTTCCGGCGCAAAAATGGTCGTCGGGTTGGTTTTGATCTTCCTGCTCCCCCACAGCAGCAATACAGCTTCCTTTTCCCTGATGGCGGCAGCGTTCCTCGGTTCGCTGCTCATCACGCTCCTGGTGCTCTTATTTTCCCAGAAAGTACAAAACATGTCCATGCTGCTCATCATCGGCATCATGGTTGGTTACATCTGCAGCGCGGTCACGGATTTCTGTATCACCTTCGCCAACGACCATGATGTGATCAACCTGACGAACTGGTCAATGGGTTCTTTTTCCGGAGCCAATTGGGAACAGGTACACACCGCGCTGTGGGTCTGTATTCCCGGCGTCATCGCCTCGTTTTTGCTCTCAAAACCCATCAGCGCCTATCTGCTCAGTGAGGCTTATGCAGCTTCCATGGGAGTTCCGATCAAAGCTTTTCGTCTTGCGCTGTTGCTGGTCTCCAGCCTGCTTTCGGCCTGTGTGACAGCCATAGCCGGTCCGATCTCCTTTGTCGGCATCGCTGTCCCGCATATCGCCCGGATCCTGCTGAAAAGCTCCCGTCCGCGTTATATGATTCCCGTGGTATTTTTGTCCGGTTCCGTGTTTTGCGTGTTCTGCGACCTGCTCGCCAGAACCATGTTCGCACCTCTGGAATTGAAAATCGGGACGGTGACCTCTGTTTTCGGTGCACCAATCGTCATATCTTTGATGATCAGGAAGAACAGGGATTAGATTACAGGTTTTAGGTTTCAGGAAACAGGAGTCAGAAGATGGACGCATCGTTGGCAACACAGGAACTCGCCATTGGATATAACCGGAATGTTCTCATTAAGGGGATCAATATTCATCTGGAACCGGGGAAGATCCTGACACTGATCGGGCCGAACGGGGCGGGAAAATCCACCCTGCTCAAGACCATCATCCGTCAGCTGGCTCCCATCAGCGGGAAGGTCTTCATTGGGGATCTCCCGCTCAGCGATATCCCGGGCAAAGACTTTGCAAAACGGGCTGCTGTCGTTCTGACAGAGCGGATCCATCCGGAACTGATGACCTGTGCAGAGGTCGTCGCCATGGGACGATACCCCTATACCGATATGTTCGGACGGCTTTCCGATCATGACAAAGAAGTGATCTTGAGCGCACTGGAACAGGTAAACGCACTGGACCTTGCGGAGCGGGAATTCACCGCTTTATCAGACGGACAGCGTCAGCGGATCATGCTGGCAAGAGCTATCTGCCAGGAGCCGGAGATCATCGTTTTGGATGAGCCAACCGCCTGGCTCGATATCCGCTATAAAATCGAATTGCTGGACATCCTCAGGTGCATGGCCAGAAAAAAAGGCACAGCTATCATCATGTCTCTGCATGAGATCGACCTGGCAATGAAAGTCTCTGATGAACTACTGTGTCTGGACGGAGAAAAGATCACCGCATACGGGACACCGGAGGAGATCCTTTCTTCCAAAGCCATTGAAAGCCTGTACGCAATACGAAGCGGATCTTATAATTTTCTTTTCGGCAGCGTGGAGCTCCCGAAACCGGAAGGAGAACCGCAGCTTTTCGTCATCGCCGGGAACGGAAAGGGAACACCTTTCTACCGGAAACTGCAGAAGCTTGGTATCACCTTTGCCACCGGGATCCTGTTTGAAAATGATGTAGATTGCCAAACGGCGGACGTACTGAGTGACCATGTTGTCAAAGCCCCGGCATTTGAACCCGTCACAGAAGAGATCACAAGCCGTGCAGAAGAGCTGATGCACAAATGTGAATTTGTGCTGGACGCGGGAACGGAAACCGGCTCGCTGAACCGGGCGAACGCTGATTTGCTGAAATTTGCCGAAAGGGAACATATTCGCGTGATCCGTGACCTGAAAGGATTGGAACAGCATGTCCGGTAACATCCCCCGAATCATGATCGCCGGAACGAACAGCGGCTGCGGGAAAACCACTGTCTGCTGTGCTGTGATGAAAGCGCTCGCTGACAGGAGGCTGCAGGTCGGGGCATTCAAATGCGGGCCGGATTATATCGATACGATGTTCCACGCCCATATTCTCGGAAGACCCTCCACCAACCTGGATTCGTTCTTCTTCAGCGAAAACACGCTGAAAACCCTGCTTGCCAAAAACGCGGCACAGGATATCAACATCATCGAAGGCGTGATGGGCTTTTACGATGGGCTGGGGATCGATTCCGCGAAAGCATCCTCATACGACGTCGCCCGAATCACACAGACCCCGGTAGTGCTGACGCTCAATGCCAAAGGCTCAGCTTTGTCTTTACTGGCGCAAATCAAAGGTTTTTTTGAATTTCTCCCTGATAATCAGATCTGTGGTGTCATCCTGAATCACTGTAGCGTCATGAGCTACCAGAAACTGGCTCAGGTCATCCGGGAGTATTTCGGAGGCAGGATCACCCCGCTGGGATACATCCCCGAGATGCCGTACTGTGCGCTGGGAAGCCGACACCTCGGGCTCGTCACCGCACAGGAAGTGGACGATCTGGATAATAAACTGAATCTTCTCGCATCGCAGGCAGAAAAGACAATTGACCTGGACCATTTGATCGCCTGTGCACAGGGAAGTGTAGGTCTGAACTTTAAAGACCTGAAATTTCAGCACTTTCCGGAGAAGATCCGCATTGCTGTAGCAAAGGATAAAGCTTTTTGCTTTTATTACCATGACAACCTGGACCTGCTGGAGGAAATGGGAGCAGAACTCATGCCCTTCAGTCCGCTTTCCGATATGGACCTGCCGGAGAATATTCACGGTATCTATCTCGGCGGAGGTTATCCGGAACTGTATAAACAAGACCTTTCCGAAAACATACAAATGCGGAAGGCAGTCCGGAAAGCAATATCATCCGGGCTTCCCTGCATCGCTGAATGCGGCGGCTTTATGTACCTGACGGAATCCATAGATGAATATCAAATGGCCGGTGTGTTCCCCGGGAACTGCTATAACACCGGGAAACTGACCCGTTTCGGTTATGTCAAACTGAAAGCGAAACAGGACAATATGCTCTGCGATAAAGGCACAGAAATCGCCGCTCACGAATTTCATTACTGGGACTGTGACGAGACGGGGACTGACTTCACGGCAGAAAAAGTCTCCGGGAAAAAGTGGGATTGTATCCATGCCGGAGAGTCACTTTATGCCGGATTCCCACACTTTCATTTCTATGCCAATCCCGAGTTTGCTGTCCATTTTTATAAAGCCTGCCTGGAATACAAGGAGAAACCTCATGCTTGAAATCGTCGCACCGATGGACATTGAAAAACGCAGTTTCGAGATCATCACCGAACTGCTCGGAAATCGGATTTTGGATCCGGAAAACGAAGCAGTCATCAAACGGGTGATCCATACCAGTGCCGATTTCGATTTCGCGGATACGCTTACATTTTCCGAACACGCCGTTTCCAAAGGCATTGCTGCTTTGAAGTCCGGCTGTGACATCGTCACCGATACACAGATGGCCAAGGCGGGAATCAACAAAAATATCCTCGGAAGCCTGGGCGGAGAAGTCCACTGTTTCATGTCAGACCCGGATGTGGTGGCAGAAGCAAAAGCCAGTGGTATCACCCGAGCCATGGTCTCGATGGAGAAAGCGGCAAACCTACCAAAGCAGTGCATTTTTGCCATCGGGAATGCGCCGACTGCCCTGTTTTCGCTCAGGGACCTTCTGGACAAAGGTACGCTGACAAACGCTGCGCTGATCATCGCAGTACCGGTAGGTTTTGTTAACGTGGTAGAAAGCAAGGAATTGATCATCCACTCCGATGTTCCTCACATTGCAGCGCGGGGACGCAAAGGAGGCAGCACGATCGCCGCAGCCATCTGTAATGCGATGCTGTATCAGATTACAAGGATGTAGGATGTAGGATGTAGGGAGCAGGTTTTAGGTGATAGGTTTTAGGTTGTAGAGGGCAGAACAGGCAGGAATCATTGCTGTGGGATATGAATAAATGAATATCGATCCATTTGTTACAAAAGACGGGAAGCAGCTGAGGCTTGGGTTTACGACCGGGTCTTGTGCCGCTGCGGCTGCCAAAGCAGCTGCCTGGATGCTGCTAAGCGGAAGTTTGAGAGACTCCATAACGCTTCTCACACCCAAGGGGATCCGGCTGGATCTTCCTGTCCTGGAAATTACCCGGAAAACAGACTGTGTCTCCTGCGCCATCCGCAAGGACAGCGGCGATGACCCGGACATCACAAACGGGACTTTGATTTTCGCATCCGTTTCATGCTCTGCGGAACCGGGAATCTTCATTGATGGGGGAAAGGGTGTCGGCCGCGTCACAAAACCGGGTCTGGATCAGCCGGTGGGAGCAGCCGCCATCAACTCCGTTCCCCGGCAGATGATCCGGGAAAATTTGGAAGAAGTCTGCGATACGCTTGACTACCAGGGCGGTCTGTCAGTGAGCATCTCCGTTCCGGATGGTGAGAAACTTGCGGCGAAGACCTTCAACCCCAGACTCGGGATCATAGGCGGTATTTCCATCCTCGGTACCAGCGGTATTGTCGAACCGATGAGCGATCAGGCGCTCATCGACACCATCCGTCTTGAATTGAAGCAGCGCAGGATAAACGGTGCGGATGCTGTTTTGCTGACCCCGGGAAACTACGGAATGGATTACCTGAAAGGAGAATTCGGCATTGATCCGGAGCTGCCGGTGATGACCTCAAATTTCATCGGTGACGCGCTGGATGCATGCAAAGAATTCGGGTTCCGGAGCGTACTGCTGGTCGGGCACATCGGAAAACTGGTAAAAATCGCGGGCGGGATGCTGAACACCCATTCCCGTTACGGTGACTGCCGCATGGAGATCCTGGCATCCTACGCCGGAGCATGTGGGCTCCATCCAAGCCTGATCAAAGAAATGCTTGACTGTGTCACCTGTGATGAAGCGCTGCGGATTCTGAAGTCATGTGATCTTGATAAAGCGGTCCTTTCTCATTTATCCGACCGCATCAGTTTCCACTTGAATCACAGGACCGCAGGGCAGCCAGAAGTGGAAAGCATTGTTTTTTCAAAAGTACATGGACTATTGTGTGAGACAAGAAACGCGAAGTCTTTTCTGCACATTTTGAGAGAGGAGAAGTGATGGTACATTTTGTCGGAGCAGGCAGCGGAGCAGCAGACCTCATCACAGTCCGGGGAGCCAGACTTCTGGGAGAAGCAGATGTGGTGATCTATGCCGGATCTCTGGTCAATCCTGAATTATTAACCTACACGAAAACCAATTGCGAGATCCACGACAGTGCCCGGATGACCCTGGAAGAGGTGTTAGCAGTGATCAAACAAGCTGAAACAGAAGGTAAAACCACCGTCCGCCTCCACACCGGCGACTCCTCGATCTATGGAGCCGTGAGGGAACAGTTCGACGCGTTAGATTCCGCAGGGATCACATATGATGTCTGCCCTGGTGTAAGCTCCTTCTGCGGAGCAGCTGCATCACTGAAAGCCGAGTACACCCTGCCGAACATCAGCCAAACCGTCATCATCACACGGGAAGCCGGCAAAACACCGGTCCCGGAGCGGGAATCCATCCAGTCTCTCGCAGCCCACAAGGCGACGATGATCCTTTTTCTCAGCACTTCGCTGAGTGAAAAAATGCAGGCCGATCTGCTTTCCGGTGGATATAGTGACGAAACACCCGCAGCAGTGGTTTACAAAGCTACCTGGCCGGAAGAAAAGATATTCCGCTGTACCGTCGGCACCCTGCATCAGACCATCAATGAAAACGGTCTGAAGAAGACCGCGCTCATCATCATCGGAAATTGTCTGGGTAAAGATTATCTGCGTTCGCTGCTTTACGATCCGGAGTTCTCGACCGAATTCAGGAGAGGAACCGGAATGTAGGATGTAGGATGTAGAATGTAGGATGTAGGATTTAGGATTTAGGGAACTGATTGGTGAAAATTGTAATCTTTTGTTACAGTAAAAACGCTAAAAGTGTCGCTGAACGAATCGCTTCATGCTTTGAGCAGGACGATGTGCGGATGTTTTCCCCTGCCAGACTCTCAGATGGGCGTTTTCACATGATTCCCATGCCCTCTCAATCCTTTTATGGTGAACAAATCGCCTGGGCAGATGCGCTGGTATTCATCGGAGCAGCCGGGATCGCAGTCCGGTCGATCGCTCCACATGTCCGCAGCAAGGTCACAGATCCCGCTGTGTTGTGTATCGACGAACTGGGACAATATGTGATTCCACTGCTTTCCGGACACATCGGTAGAGCCAACGAACTGGCGAAGAAAATAGCCGCAAATCTTGGTGCGCTGCCTGTCATCACCACCGCAACCGACATCAATGGGCGGTTTTCGGTCGACAGCTGGGCGGTACAAAACGGGTTTATCATTGACAACATGAGCCTTGCCAAAGAAATATCCGCAGCCATTTTGGAACACGACATTCCGTTCAGCAGCCAGCTGCCGATCAGTACAGAGCTTCCCACCGGGCTGATCCGGAGTGACAGCGGAGAGCTCGGGATCTTCTTCGGCTGGAAAAAACAGGAGCCATATTCTCACACTTTACGACTGATCCCGCCCATCCTGCATCTCGGCATCGGCTGCAAACGGGGAACCGCGGCAGAGACCATCCGTGAAGCAGTCAGCAGGATGCTGGAACGGTATAATATAGATATCAGAGCGATCAGAAGCGCCGCATCGATCGATTTGAAAGCGGACGAACCCGGATTGAGGGACTACCTGCAAAGTGCCGGCCTTCGGGCGGAATTTTATTCTGCTGAGACACTGCAGGCTGTTCCGGGTGAATTCAGCCGGTCCGATTTTGTCCGGAAAGTCACCGGTGTTGACAACGTCTGTGAAAGGGCTGCCATGATCGGAGCAGAACGGCTGATCGTCTCAAAATCCGTGTTCAGCGGCGTCACACTTGCCCTGGCTACAGAAAAAAAAGAGGTAAGGTTTTGAGCAAACTGACCATCGCCGGCATCGGGCCGGGAAATCGAGAGAATATGACCATCGGTGCAGAAAAAGCGCTTCGTGAGGCAGACGTGATTCTCGGCTACACTGTCTATGTGGATCTGGTGAAAGCGGATTATCCCGGGAAGGAATACATCACCACGCCCATGACCAAAGAGGCTGACCGCTGCCGGCTGGCGCTGGAACAGGCTCAAAAAGGGAAAAACACAGTGCTGATTTGTTCCGGGGATAGCGGTATCTATGGGATGGCCGCCCTGGTTTATGAACTGCGGGGAAAGGAGGACGCCCCGGAGATCGAAGTGATCCCCGGCATCACCGCCGCGTGCAGCGGCAGTGCCCTGCTGGGTGCTCCGCTCACCCATGATTTTGCCGTCATCAGCCTCAGCGACCGGCTGACACCCTGGGAAACAATAATCAAACGGCTTGAATATGCAGCCCTGGCGGACCTCGTGATCGTACTTTACAACCCGGCCAGCAAAGGCAGGCCGGATCACCTGCAAAAGGCCTGTGATGTGCTGCTGCGTGTTTTACCTCCTGGACATCCCTGCGGCATCGCCCGTTCCATTGGACGGGAGGGAGAAAGCGCCCGGATCCTGACGCTCGCTGAACTTCGGGATGCTGAGGCGGACATGTTTTGCACGATTTTTATCGGGAACAGCATGACAAAGGTTATCGCGGGAAAACTTGTCACACCCAGGGGGTACCGCCTATGATAAAACTCTGCCTTTTCGCCGGTACAACAGAAGGGCGCCGGCTTGCGGAATTTTTGAGCCGGCAGGATGCCGAACTCACCGTCTGTGTTGCGACGGAATATGGAGAAAGCCTGCTCGTAAACGGAGATCATCTGAACATCTCACACAAAAGACTTTCCGCTGAGGAAATCACAAAACTGATTGAAGACGGGGGTTTTGATCTGGTCATTGATGCCACTCACCCTTACGCGGAAGCGGTCACGGGTAACATCACTGAAGGCTGCCGCCAAACCGGTACGGAATACCTGCGTGTGCTGAGAGCTTCATCCGTGCTTTCCGACGAAGTGGTTCTGGTTTCTTCCATTGACGAGGCAGCTGAATTTCTGAAGGGTACCATGGGGAACATCCTGCTGACCACCGGTTCCAAAGAACTGCAGAAATTCGATGCCATTCCGGAGTTTTCCGAACGGGTTTATGCCCGGGTCCTGCCGATGCAGAGCTCTCTGGAAGCTTGCGAATCGGCAGGACTGAAGCCCTCGCACATTATCGCCATGCAGGGACCATTTTCGGAAGAGATGAATGAGGCTATGCTGAGAGCTGTGAAGGCAGAGTGGCTCGTCACCAAGGACAGCGGCGATGCCGGCGGGTTCGAGGCAAAGCTCAGCGCAGCCCGGAAGGCCAACACAAAGCCGGTTGTCATTGGCCGCCCGCCGCAGCAGGAAGGATACAGCGAAGCGGATGTGATGAGAATTCTCAGTGAACGCTTCGGTTTTGCCTGTATCCCGCAGGTGAAGATCATCGGCATCGGCCCCGGCAGTCAGGACCTGCTGACACGGGAAGCCCATAAGGCCATTGATGAAGCCGAATGCCTGATCGGCGCCGAACGCATGTTGGAGTCGTTCCGTTCTATGTCCAAAGTCCTGTTTGAGGCCATCTCTCCTGACGCGATCACTGATTTCATCAAGGATCATCCGGAATTTCAGCGCTTCTGCGTGCTGATGTCCGGCGACAGCGGATTTTACAGCGGGACCAAACGGCTTCTGCCGCTTATCAAGTGCTGCGATGTCAAGGTCCTGCCCGGTATCAGTTCCCTGTCCTACCTGTGCGCAAAGCTGCACACAACAGCTGAAAATATCCATCCGGTCAGCCTTCATGGAAGGGATGCCGATATTGTCCGTGAGGTCTGGGACCATGCCCGTGTGTTTGCCCTGACCGGAGGAGAAAACAGTGTCAACAGCATATGTCAAACATTCATCAATGCCGGTTTGGAAAAGGTCCTGATTTATGCCGGAGAACGGCTGAGCTATCCGGACGAAAAGATCAGCAAAGGCACCCCCGCCGAGCTGCTCGGGAAAAACTTCGACCCGCTGAGTGTGGTCATCATCGAAAATGCAGAACCGAACAAGCTTGTCACCCACGGTCTTCCGGACACTTGCTTTCTGCGAAATCACAGTAAAAAGGGGTTGATCCCGATGACCAAGAGTGAGATCCGCGCTATCTGCCTCTCAAAGTTATCGCTGCCGGAAGGTGCCATCTGCTGGGACATTGGTTCCGGCACCGGTTCCGTTTCCATCGAGATGGCGCTGTGTGCAAAAAAAGGAATGGTCTACGCGATCGAAAAGGATCCGGATGCTCTGGAGCTGAGCAAAGTGAATGCTCGGCGGCTGTACGCATCCAACATTCGCTTTATCGAGGGTTCCGCTCCGGAGGCTTTGGGCGAGCTGCCGACACCAACCCATGTGTTTATCGGCGGTGCCTCCGGACACATGAATGAGATATTTGAGCTTCTGTTTGCGAAAGGAACAAACATGCGCATCGCTGCCACAGCCGTGACGCTCGAGTCGATTGCGGAGCTGACAGGGATCATCAAAGCATTTCCGTTCGGTGATGCAGAAGCCGTGATGGTCCAAACCGCGAAGAGTAAACATGTAGGAGACCATCTGCTGATGAACGGCAGAAATCCCGTCACCATTTTCACGATGCAGATTGATAGTTGATAGTTGTTAGTTGCTGGTTGGTGGTTTCTGGTAGTTGGTTACCGGTTATTATTCGGCGGCCGACATCAGAACGTTTTGTGAATTATTAAATGACAGCTATTATTAAGGATGTTTTGCAGATTATGACAAAAAAATTCCTGCCGCTACTGATTGGCTTCTGCATCGACATACTGGTCGGGGATCCGCACGGCATCCCGCACCCGGTGGTTGGGATGGGAAAACTGATCGGATTCCTTGAACGAAAATTACGCGACTACTTACCCAAAACGCCCGCAGCGGAAAAAACAGCCGGCACTATCCTGTGGCTGATTGTCGTCATCATTTCAGCAGGGATCCCGTGGATCATCCTTCTTTTCTGCGGAAAGTTCTCGATCTACCTGCGGCTCATTGCAGAAAGTATCATGTACTGGCAGATCCTGGCGATCCGGGATCTGCGGGACGAGAGCATGAAAGTTTACCATGCGCTGAACAATAAAGGACTGGAAGCTGCCCGTCAGGCTGTCTCTATGATCGTCGGCAGAGATACGGAAAAGCTCGATGAAATGGGCATCATCCGTGCCGCTGTCGAGACGGTTGCGGAAAACACTTCCGACGGCATTATTGCCCCGATGCTCTTTATTGTCCTGGGCGGTGCTCCCGCAGGATTTTTCTACAAGGCTGTAAACACTATGGACTCCATGCTCGGTTACGTTGACCCACCCTACACGAACTTCGGTCGGTTTTCCGCAAAAGCCGATGACGTGTGCAACTATATTCCTGCCCGTCTTGCCGCTCTGCTGATGCTCGCAGCCGGATTTTTTCAAAAGCTCGATGTGAAAAACGGCTGGAAGATCTTCTGTCGGGATCGCTATAAACACACCAGCCCTAATTCTGCACAGACTGAGGCTGTCTGTGCCGGGCTGTTGGACGTGCAGCTGGCCGGGGACGCATGGTATCATGGTGTTGAGCACAAAAAAGAGTTCATCGGTGACCCTCTGCGGGAAATTGAAAGAGAAGATATTCCCAGGGTCTGCCGGCTGGAATATCTGACAGCTATGCTGATGCTCGCTTTCTGCTGCGGACTGATCACTGTCCTGTCACATTAAGGAGACAAACAAATGCTCTACCAAACACCCAATCCGCATGGCGGAGACATTTATACAGAGCTCATCCGGCTGGATTTTTCCGCCAGTCTCAACCCGCTCGGGACGCCTCCGGCGGTCATCGATGCCATGAAGCAGGCAGCAGAACATGCTGAGTGCTATCCGGATCCCCGGTGCCGGAAGGCAGTGGCTGCGATCAGCCGTCATGAAGGGGTTTCTCCTGAATCCATTCTGATGGGCAATGGCGCCGCAGAACTGATCTACTCTTTCTGTCAGGCCTCCGCACCACGCAGCGCGCTGATTGCTGTGCCTACTTTTTCCGAATACGAGGCAGCGCTCGCGGGAAGCGGCTGCCGGGTGATCCATCATAGACTTCTATTCGAAAATCATTTCGTTCTTCAGGAAAACTTTACTGAAATGATCCTGAACAGCAAGCCCAATGTGGTCTTTCTCTGTAATCCAAATAACCCTACGGGAAGGCTTATTTCTGAAGCGTTGCTTCGAAAAATATTAACTCTATGCGAAATTATTAAAGCCCGTTTATTTGTAGATGAATCTTTTCTTGATCTGAGTGGCTCAAAACCAGCGATGAATGGCCTGATTGCCGATCACCCGCACCTGTTCCTGCTGAAATCGCTCACCAAGAATTATGCCCTGGCAGGTATACGGGTCGGTTATTGCCTGTGTTCAGACCATTATCTGCTGCAGCGCATGTCCCGCAGCGTTCAGCCCTGGAATGTGTCCGTTATCGCCCAGGCAGCCACAGAAGCAGCATTAAATGAAGCCGATTACCTTCAGGATGCCCTGGACCTCATCAAAACCGAGCAGGAATATTTATACACAACGCTCAGTAGGTTCGGCTTTCTGGTCTGCCCATCGGAGACAAATTTTCTGCTCTTCCGCGCCCCAACCGGTCTGGACAACGAACTCCGTAAAAAGGGAGTCGCGATCCGCAGCTGCGCTAATTTTTCCGGGCTGGGTCCGGGATGGTTCCGCATCGCGGTCCGGAAACATGAGGAAAACGAGATGCTGATCCAAACCATGAAACAAATCTTGAAGGAGCGTGCATGACAGCTAAAAAGATCATGATCCAGGGAACCATGTCCAACGTGGGAAAGAGCATCCTCTGCGCGGCCTTGTGCCGCATCTTCCGGCAGGACGGGTTCCGTGCAGCGCCTTTCAAAAGTCAGAACATGGCGCTGAATTCCTTTATCACAAAAGACGGATTTGAAATGGGACGAGCACAGGTCGTCCAGGCAGAGGCCGCCGGTGTCGAGCCGGATGTACGCATGAACCCGATCCTGCTCAAGCCCACCACCGATGTGGGCAGTCAGGTGATCGTCAACGGGAAAGCCATCGGCAACATGAAGGCTATGGACTATTACCGCAGAAAGCGGGAATTCATCCCTGTGATCATGGATGCGTACAGCAGCCTTGCCTCGGAATACGACATCATCGTTATCGAAGGCGCCGGCAGTCCGGCAGAGATCAACCTGAAGCAGAACGACATCGTCAACATGGGACTGGCCGAACTTGTGGACGCCCCCGTGCTGCTGGCAGGGGACATCGACCGTGGCGGTGTTTTTGCCCAGCTTTACGGAACCATTGCCCTGCTGGAGGCACATGAACGGGCAAGGGTAAAAGGAACCATCATCAACAAATTTCGGGGTGACCGGGCGATCCTCGAACCCGGAATCAAAATGCTCGAAGAGCTCTGTGGTGTCCCGGTGGCAGGAGTGATCCCCTACCTGCACCTGGACATTGATGATGAAGACAGCCTTAGTGAGCGTTTTCACAGTGGTGACAGTGTGAAGGCTATCGATATCGCCGTCATCCGTCTGCCGAGAATATCGAATTTTACCGATTTCAACCCGTTTGAACAATTTGAAAACGTCTCACTCCGCTATACGGAGCGTCTCGCAGATCTCGGGAACCCGGACATGATCATTATCCCGGGCACAAAAAGCACCATTGCCGACCTGTTGTGGATGCGGCAAAACGGCCTGGAAGCAGCCATCAAAAAGGCAGCCGCAAACGGAACGCCGGTTTTCGGCATCTGCGGTGGGTATCAGATGCTCGGGAGAAAGATTTCCGACCCGGAACAGACCGAAGCAGCAGGGATCTGTGAATGTGAAGGAATGAACCTTCTTGCCCACGAGACTATCTTTTGCAGGGAAAAGACACAGCAGCAGACACGAGGGCTCCTGAGGGGAATCAACGGGATCTTTTCCGGGCTGAACGGCGTTCCTTACCACGGCTATGAGATCCATATGGGGCAGAGCGGCAAGCCGGAGCTGCCAATCGTCAATGCCGACAATGTTTACGGCACCTATATCCACGGTATCTTCGATGAGAGAGAAATCAGCGAAACGATCGTCAGGAGCCTGTGCACTAATAAAGGCATCAGGTTTGACCCTTCAGCCGGATTGGACAGAAATCTTTATAAAAACCAACAATATGATGCTCTGACTGAGGCGGTGAGAAACAATCTGGATATGAAATTTGTATACAGTGTCATGCATTAGTTGATCCGTCAATCACCTCTAATAAATCAAATTAAAGACAGGAAAAGGCGTCAAAAGTATAATTGAAGGAAAAGGACACCGGGATATAGGTTTCCAGGAACAAATCAATGCGCAGTAAGGAGTTCACTGCATGACAGCACAAAAAAACTATCAGAGAACAAAACTGGCCTGTTATCTGGGCTTTGTCACACAAGCGATTTCAGCAAACTTTGTCCCGTTACTCTTCCTGACATTTTACAGAACCTACGGCATTTCCTACGCAGATCTGGCGCTGATTCCCCTGACGTTCTTCCTGACCCAGCTGATCGTGGATTTTTTCTGTGCAAAGTTCGTTGATCGGATCGGTTACAGAAAAAGTATCGTCATTTCACAAATTCTGTCGGGAACCGGACTCATTATGCTGGCTTTTGTCCCTGATCTTTGCCCGCGGCCTTTTACGGGTATTCTTGCCTGCGTGATCATCTATGCCATCGGCAGTGGCCTGATTGAAGTGCTGTGCAGCCCCATCATCGAAGCCTGCCCTTTTGAAGGCAAAGCCAGTATGATGAGCCTGCTGCATTCCTTTTATTGCTGGGGTGCGGTGGGAACGATTCTGGGCTCAACCGCCTTCTTCCTGCTGTTCGGTACCGAACACTGGCGCATTCTGGCCTGTCTGTGGGCGATCATCCCTCTTTACAATATTTTCAATTTTGCCACCTGCCCCATTGAACCGATCGTCAATGAAGGCGAAGGGATGACCATCGGACAATTGCTGAAAACGAAAATTTTCTGGCTTTTCATCGTGCTCATGGTATGCGCAGGGGCCTCAGAGCTTTCTATGGCGCAATGGGCATCTGCTTTTGCGGAATCCGCACTGGGAGTTGCAAAGACCACAGGCGATTTACTGGGCGCCTGCGGGTTTGCGATTTTCATGGGGCTCAGCCGCGTTTGGTATGGGAAGTTCGGAGAAAAAGTGAACCTGCCCAACTTCATGATCGCTTCCGGCTTGCTTTGCCTGTGCAGTTATCTGATTGCCGCATTTGCCATATGGCCTGTCATGGGACTGATCGGCTGCATGCTGTGCGGTTTCTCCGTTGGCATCATGTGGCCCGGCTCCATCAGCATTTCATCCGCCAGGCTGCCTAAAGGAGGTACAGCTCTGTTTGCACTACTGGCTTTGTCCGGTGACCTGGGCGGAGCTGCCGGGCCTGCACTTGTGGGGAATGTCTCTCATCTGGCAGGAGAAAACATCCAGGCAGGCATCCTGGCCGGTATTTGTTTCCCAATCATTTTGGTTTTGTGCGTGCTGATCGTCAAGAAGCAGAGCTGAGCAGGATAAATTTTCAGAAATTGAGCGGTAAGGATCTGAAATCGCTCCACAGGAAGGCAGGAAAATGAGCAAATATCGCTTTGTTATGATCGGCTCCGGATGGCGGGCACAGTATTACGTCAGGGTTGCAAAGGCGCTGCCGGAACTGTTTGAGCTCTGCGCGGTGTATTGCCGGAGTGAAGAAAAAGCAGCGGAAATGCGTGCCGCTCACGGCATCCAGGCAACAACCTCCGAAGCGGAATGTGCCGCCATGAAGCCGGATTTCGTGGTCACAGCAGTCAGCAAGTCAGCCGGCGCGGAAACGGTCATGCGCTGGATGGAAAGAGGGTTCACCGTGCTCTGTGAAACTCCTGCGGGGCAGGACCTTGAGACGCTGCATAAACTCTGGCAGCGTTATGAACAGGGACAGAAGTTTGTGACCGCCGAACAATACCGGCTTTATCCATGTTACAGCACACTGCTCAAGCTGGTAAAGAGCTGCATCATTGGTGACGTGAACAGCCTGAACATTTCCCTGGCACATGAGTATCACGGTGCAAGCCTGATGCGGGCTCTGCTGGGGATCGCGCCGGATACAGCTTTCAGTGTATCCGCAAAAAGTTTATCTTTCCCTGTAACGGAAACACGAAACCGCTATGAAGAATTCACGGACGGCCGGATCGCCGATAAAAACCGCACTGCCGCTATATTTGCCTTTACGGATGGTCAAGCCGCCTTTTATGATTTCGATTCCGAGCAGTATCACTCCAAGATCCGCCGGAATTCCTATAAAATCTGCGGCACAAGAGGCGAGATCATGGATGGCAGAGCGCTTTATCTCAACGCGAAAAATGAAGCTGAAGAGGCAGACATCCGGGCCGAAACCAGGCAGATCCACAGGGATTTCAAAAATCCGAACCCGGAATTTGCGGAAGAAGTCAGCGGTATATATTTTCAGGATCAACAGCTGTATGAACCGCCGTTCGGTCTCTGCGGGCTTTCCCAGGACGAAACCGCGGTGGCACAGCTGATGCTCAGAACCGGTGAATATGCCAAAGGATGTGCCGAAAATCCGTATCCGCCGGCAGAAGCGCTGCAGGACGCATATATGGCCATTCTGATGAAAAAATCAGCAGAGACCGGTGAGACGGTCAAAAGCGAACATCAGGCATGGATGTAAATATCAGAATAAGAACCGAGGAATTTTATGGAATTATATCATGGAGCGCCGACAGATCTGACCGGCCGCAGTGAGCGGGAAGTCCGAACCTATGCATTTTTGGACAAACTCGGCATACAATATGACCGTGCGGACCATCCGGCGGCTTTCACAATGGAAGGTGTTGCCGAAGCGGAAGCCGTTTTGCAGATTCACATCTGCAAAAACCTTTTTCTCTGCAACCGGCAAAAGACCCGGTTTTACCTGCTGGTGATGCCGGGAGACAAACCATTCAAAACAAAAGAGCTTTCCGGGCAGATGGGGATCAGCCGTCTATCCTTTGCGGAAGAGCAGTATATGGAGAAATTCCTTGACATCCATCCGGGCAGCGTATCCGTTTTGGGGCTGATGAACGATCATGACCATCAGGTGACGCTGATCATCGACGAAGACGTGCTGAAGGAATTCTATTTCGGCTGCCATCCGTGTGAAAACACCAGCTCACTCCGCTTCAGGACCGCGGACCTGACCGGGATCATTCTGCCGGAACTCGGCATCACCCCCGTGATCGTGCACCTCGAGGGCAAAGAATAAAGCGTCTTGTGAAGAAGGCACCGGTCAGATGACTTCGATGCCTTCTTCTTCCACGACATCACCGATCACGCGGGCGAACTGTCCGACAGATGCAGCCTTCTCAAGGAAGGCATCAATGCGGTCCGGATGGATTCCCAGCAGCAGCCCGCCGCTGGTCTGCGGATCGAAGAGCATCATCTGGTGGTTTTCATCAATGTGCTCCGCAAAGCGGACCTTATCGATATAGAAGTTGTAATTCTCATTCGCACCGGCAGAAAACATCCCCATTTCCATGTATTTTTCATAGTTCGGCACAAAGGGAATGGCATCGTAGGCATAACGCAGCCCGAGCTTCGTCCCGCGGATCATCTCCCAGCTGTGCCCCATCAGGCTGAAGCCGGTCACATCCGTACCTGAGTGACTGCCGAACTCCACCGCCAGTTCGGAGGCCGTCTTGTTCAGCGTTTTCATCCAACCGATCACAGAGCGCAGGTCATCTTCATCCGCCAGCCCGACTTTGGAGGCTGTCACCGTCACACCGAAGCCGATGGGTTTGGTCAGGACCATCTTATCACCCACGCTGAGATGTCCCTTGTAGAGGATCTTGTCCGGATGGACCATACCAACGACAGCCAACCCGTATTTCGGTTCATTATCGCGGATCGTGTGTCCGCCGACGATCGGGCATCCCGCTTCTTTAGCCTTTTCCGCACCGCCCCGGAAAATTTCCGAGATCACATCCTTCGGCAGGTCCGCCGGGAGCGCCGTAACATTCAGCGCCATGATCGGTTTCCCGCCCATGGCAAACACGTCAGAAATGCTGTTAGCTGCGGCCACGGCACCGTAATCATAAGGATCATCAACCGGAGGGGGAAAGAAATCAGTCGTGAAGACCAGCGCCTGTTCATCGTTCAGTTTCAGGACGGCAGCATCGTCCGCCTTTTCCAGCCCGATCAGCAGGTCCGGATAATCCGCCTGGTTAAATACATTTCCGAAGGGATTGATCACATCCATCAGGACTTCCGCTCTGAGTTTCGCGGCACATCCCGCACAAAAAGCAAGTTCAGTCAATTTTATACTCATCGTTCTTTTTTCTCCAGAGGTTAGATTTTAGACGTTAGACGTTAGACATTAGACTTTAGACGTTAGACTTTAGGTTTTAGGTGTCAGGTTTTAGGTTTTAGGTAATGTTCCTGACCCTCCGACACCATCTATAATTCTTAACTCTTAATTCCTAACTTTTAATTCCTAACTATCAACCGGCAACCAACAACTAACTACTAACAACTAACAACCAGCAACCGGCAACCAGCAACTAACAAATACTAAACGAATTATACCAAATCCTTGCAAATTATACGAATACTCATAAAATAAATATTGTATTTATAAGATACAAATCAGAAAGGATTGTGCAATGAAAGAAAAAATTACTGATTTTTTCAGCTCACGTCTCGGCATCATCATTACCGGGGCAGTGATCGGCATTCTTGGTCCTACGCTCCAGAAATTCGGCAACCCGAAAAATATGGGCGTTTGTGTTGCCTGTTTTGAACGTGACATCGCGGGTGCCCTTGGGCTTCACCGTGCTGCCGCCGTCCAGTATATCCGCCCGGAGATCATCGGCTTTGTCCTCGGTTCCCTGATCGCGGCCCTGCTGTTCAATGAATTCAAGGCCCGCGGCGGTTCCGCCCCCGTTGTACGCTTCATTCTGGGCTTCTTTGCCATGATCGGCGCCCTGGTTTTCCTCGGCTGCCCGTGGCGCGCCTGGTTCCGCTTCGCCGGCGGTGACATGAACGGTCTGGTTGGCCTGATCGGTCTCGCCATCGGAATCCTGATCGGCATTGCCTTCCTGAAGAACGGTTACAACCTCGGCCGCTCCCACAGCTGCAAAAAAGCAGCCGGCTGGGCGTTCCCCGGCATCATGATCGCGCTGCTGGTACTGGCGCTGCTCCAGCCGCGTTTCGGCGCTGACGGCACCGGTCCGATCTTCAACAGTGAATCCGGCCCCGGTTCCATGCACGCTCCGCTGCTCATCTCCCTGTGCGCAGGGCTCATCATCGGTTTCATTTGCCAGCGCACCCGCTTCTGCACGGTCGGCGCCATTCGTGACGTCGCCATGTTCAAGGATACGCACCTCATCAGCGGTGTTCTGGCTCTCGGTGTTTTTGCTTTCCTGACCAACCTGGTCTATGGCCAGTTCAAATTCGGCTATGACAACATGCCGATCGCCCACAGCAACCTGATCTGGAACCTGCTGGGCATGACCCTTTCCGGTTTGGCTTACACGCTGGCCGGCGGCTGTGCCGGTCGTCAGCTATTCCTGGGCGGTGAAGGTGACATGGATGCCGGCATCTTCGTGCTCGGTATGATCACCGGAGCAGCCTTCAGCCACAACTTCGGTCTTGCCGGTGCCGCCAACAGCGTTCTGGAAGACGGCACGATCAAAGTCTGGCAGCCGAACACTCAGACCATTATCGCTGTCTGCCTCGGGCTGGTCGTTTGTGTCATCATCGGTCTCACCAACCGCGACAAGGTTGACTAAGGAGGTACATCATGGCTAAAGCAGCAAAAGAAATCGACGCCCGCGGGCTTTCCTGTCCGCAGCCGGTCTACCTGACTTTGAAGGCAATCGATGAAGGAAAATTCCCGATTCAGGTCACGGTAGACAACGCGACCGCAAAAGCCAACATCCGCCGCATGGCACAGGGGAAGAAATTCAACGTAGCCATTGAGGAAAAGGACGAAGACATTATCCTGACCATTTCGAAATAAAATCACGATCCGCCCTCCCCACTCAAACGGGGGAGGGCGGTTTGTTTCTGGTATAATCATTGGATATGATTTATCTTGATAACGCGGCCACCAGCTGGCCGAAACCGGAGTGTGTACCGGCGGCAGTCTCCGACGCCATCATTCATTACGGAGGAAATCCCGGACGGGGCGGTCACAAACTCGCCCTGGCCGCAGGAGAATTACTATACGAAGTTCGGGATCGTACAGCCGGCTTTTTCGGTTGTGATGACCCTTTCCGCGTCAGTTTTACACAGAATATCACCATGGCGGTCAACCTGGTTTTGAAAGGTTTAGCACACCCGGGAGACCACGTTCTCGTCAGCCCGATGGAGCACAACGCAGTCATGCGTCCGCTAAGCGCCATGGGGATCGATTATACCGTCATCCCGGGCGACACTGACGGAAGAGTAAAACTATCCGAAATTCCGGCACTGATCCGGAAGAACACTCGTCTCATCATCATCTGTCATGAATCGAACGTGAACGGCGTTGTACAGCCGCTTCGTGAGATCGGCCAAATTGCGCGGGCAAACGGGCTGTTCCTGCTGGCAGACTGCGCACAATCTGCGGGGCATCTCCCTGTTGATCTCGAAAAGGACTGTATCGACTTCCTCTGCTTCACCGGTCACAAGGGTCTTTTCGGGCCCACCGGAACCGGCGGGGTACTGTTCGGATCGCGAGTTGATGTGAAGCAAATCACACCGCTCCTGCAGGGCGGCACAGGCAGTCTTTCCGAAAGCTTTGAGCAGCCGGACTTCCTGCCCGACCGCTTTGAAAGCGGGACCCAGAACGTATGCGGCCTGGCCGGTCTAAACGCCGGGTTGAAGTGGATCGAAGACCAGGGACTGGAGACGCTCTCCGAACGGTCAAAGGGCCTCATTACACGTCTGTACGAAAATTTACCCTCAATTCCCGGGATCCATTGTTACTATGGTGGCGGGCAGGTGCTTTCGATCACCATCGACCATGCAGACAACGGCGCTGCCGCCGCTGAACTCGAAGAGCGCTGGGGCATCATGGCGCGCATCGGACTGCACTGCGCCCCGCTGGCACACAAAACACTGGGGACCTTTCCTGACGGAACGATCCGCTTTGCCGTCTCACCGTTCAACACGGAAGAGGAAATCGAGACCTGCATCCGGGCCTGCCGGACACTTGCGGAGGAAGCATGCCTGAAGAGATGATCCTGCTGGTGCACACGTCAGGCCACGCCTTCAGTATCGAAAAGGCACTGAAAAAACGCGGGATCAGCTGCCGTCTGACGCCGATTCCGCGGAAGGTCAGCTCCGACTGCGGGATCTGTGTACGGTTTGACCCGGAAAAGCTGGAAGAGGTCCGCGCATTCACCAAAACCTTGCCGTTTGAAATACAGGAGATCATCAGCGATGACAGCATTCCTGCCGAAACGTGATATTGTTTTTCTGAAACCTGAATTTCCGGTCATTTCCATCGCGGGAGCGGGCGGGAAAACGACCCTGATGTTTGACCTCGCAAAGAAATTTCCGGGTCCCGCCGTGATGACCACAACGACAAAAGTCGGCGCTGAGCAAATCAGCGCAGCAGCTCTCTGCCTGGAACTCTCCTGCTTTCCGCCCCCGGAAATGCAGAGCCGCATGTGGGTATCGCCTTCGCTTGTTCCCCAAAACGGGAAGATCCCTGGCTGCACACCGAACGAATTCAGCCGGCTGGCTGTAATATGCCGGGAAGCTCAGATCCCTCTCATCAATGAAGCGGATGGAGCTGCCCACAGGCACATCAAGGCTCCGGGAAAAAACGAACCGGTTATCCCGAAGGAATCAGACATCTGCATTTATGTCGTCGGGCTGGATGTGCTCGGAAAACCTGTAAACAGCGGAACTGTCCACCGTCCTGAAATCTTTTCTTCTCTCACCGAATCGGCTGAAGGAGATATAATAGATACAGAAAGTATTGTTCGCCTGCTGGAGCATCCTGACGGCGGGCTGAAGAACATACCTGAACACGCAATAAAAATCGTATATCTGACGCATGTGAACAGCAGGGAAGGACTGCAAGCCGCTGAATCTATCACCGCAAAGTTAAATAGCTACGATTATTTGAGTTTATAGTTTTTACGGAGACCGCCATGAAAAAAGAACAATTGATCGCTATCAAAGGAGCCGGAGACCTTGCATCCGGCATTGCCCTGCGCTTGTGGCGCAGCGGTTACCGCGTAATTTTATCCGAACTTCCCGTTCCGCTGTGCATCCGCCGGACCGTCGCCTTTGCCGATGCGGTCTTTCAAGGCAGCGCCAAAGTTGAAGATGAGGAAAGCATTCTGATTTCCGACATCAGCGAGGCCGCCGCTGTATGGGAAGACCGCAAGCTGCCGGTGATCGTCGATGAAACCGCCGAAAAGATCCTTTCTCTCGCTCCGGACGTGCTGATCGATGCCCGCATCATCAAGACCTGGCGGGATGACACAAACCTCAGAGATGCAGCGCTGGTGATCGGTCTGGGCCCCGGCTTCACAGCCGGCAGTAATGCACACTGTGTCATCGAAACCAACCGGGGGCATAACATGGGACGGGTTTTCTGGAAAGGTTCTGCGGAACCGAACACCGGCGTCCCGGGGACGATCAAAGGGGAAGGGATCAAACGCGTGATCAAAGCGCCGTGTCCCGGCGTCTTCAAACCCCTTGCCGAAATCGGCGATTCAGTCAAAACAGGTGAAGTGATCGCAAAAATAGATTCCACAGCCATCGAAGCCACTTTGGACGGGATCATCCGCGGCATCATCTATCCGGGCATCAGCGTGTGGGATGGGCTGAAAATCATGGATATCGATCCCCGCGGCAAGCGGGAACACTGCTTCACCGTCTCCGACAAAGCCACTGCGCTTGGCGGCGGTGTTCTTGAAGCGATCCTGACTCGGTTTTAGGCTGTGAGCAAAAGCCATGAAGATCCTTTATGCAGAAGATGAAAAGGCGCTCTCGGAAGCAGTCGTTGACATTTTGAGCTATCACAAATACATCGTCGAACCGGTATATAACGGGGATGACGCCTTTGACTATGCGATGTACGGTGACTACGACTGCGTCATCCTCGATGTGATGATGCCGAAAAAAGACGGGCTGACAGTGCTGCGCGAGCTCCGGGGAAACGGGTACACAAAACCGATCATGCTGCTGACCGCAAAAAGCCAGGTCGAAGACCGGATCAAAGGTCTGGATGCAGGCGCGGATGACTATTTGCCGAAACCCTTTGACATGGGAGAACTGCTCGCCCGGGTACGCGCCATGCTGCGCAGACGGGAAGAATTTCATACCAATCAACTCCATTACGGCGATTTGGAATTGGATGTAGAAAACGGGACGCTGTCCTGCAGCGGGAAATCCGTCGTCCTACCGAAGCAGGAATACCGCATGATGGAACAGCTGATGCTGAACCACAACATGTACATGAATTCAGAAGACCTGCTGGAAAAAGCCTGGGGATTCAATTCCGGAGCCGACATCAACAGTGTCTGGCTTTACATCTCCTACCTCCGCAAACGGCTCACTTCGATCGACTCCAAAACGGAGATCGTCTCCCGGAGGAATTTCGGGTATAAACTGGAACAGCCTTCATGATGCGGACGCTGCGCAAAAAATTCATTTTTTTCGCGATGGCTGCCGTCACCGTTCTTTTGTTGATCCTGATGCTTTCGATCAATGGCCTGGCATGGATCATGTTTGAACGGCAGTCGGACGAAATGATGTCCATGCTGATCAATTCCGGCGGTAATTTTATGCAGACGTTTTCCCGTGATGACGATAACCGTCAATTACCGCCTCCAGACCGGGACATGATGCGCTCGGCACGCTTTTTCACGGTATATCTGGACGACAACGGCGCAGCATTGTTTGCCAATGTCGATGAAATCTTTTTTGTCAACATGGACGAGGCGATCGAATATGCAAATCAGGCAGTCAAAAAAGGGTCATCTTCAGGAAGGATCGACCGGTACAAATATGAAATCGAGCAGACAGGAGACGGACTGAGAATCTATTTTCTGGATATCACCAGGGAACTGCTGACAATGAAGACATTGCTGAGCGTTTCTGCCATCATCGCCGCAGGCAGCTGGCTCATTGTTTTGCTGTTTGTGATCCTGTTGTCAGGAAATGTAGTACAACCGATCATTGCCGGCGTTGAGAAACAGAAACAGTTCATCACCAATGCAGGCCATGAACTCAAGACACCGCTGGCGATCATTCAATCCAACAATGACGCCATGTCACTGATCCATGGCGAAAACAAATACAACCGCAACATAAAGGAACAGGTGACTCGTTTGAGTGAGCTGACAGCCAACCTGCTGCTGCAGGCCCGGCTCGATGAGGAAGTTCAGCTCAGGAAAGAACCGCTCAACATCAGCGAACTGACAGAATCTGTTTTGCTCCCTTACCGGGACAGCGCGGAAGCAGCCGGATTGTCACTCACGAGCTCGATCACTCCTGATCTGATCATGAACACAAACCGGGAAACATTCACCCAGTTGTTGAACATCCTGATGGACAACACGATGAAATATACGGTACCGGGAGGCAGCATCAATTTCACTCTTGTCAAAGAATCCGGACACATTTGTATCATGGAAGAGAACAGCTGTGATGCGGATATGAACAGCACTGATCCCGAAAAACTTTTTGAACGTTTCTACCGTGCTGACAGCGCACGCACACAAACAGACCAACATTCCGGTTACGGGATCGGCCTTTCCGCTGCACGCTCCATCTGCGAAGCACTCGGGGGGAAACTCACCGCGGCATATCCTTCACTGGGAAGGATATGTTTCCTGGTCCAATTCTGAATGCCGATTAAAAATCATTCACAATCCTAATATTTTTTTAATACATTCCTTATCATTTCATCACTGCTCTTGATTATAATAAAACACATGGATATAGAAAAAATCAGGCTCATCGTTTTTGACATTGACGGCACACTTGCAGAAACCGATGACTATTATGTAAATAAAACCGCTGTTCTGCTGCGAAAGGTATTGCCATTTGTAAGCCAGAATTCAATGGAAAAAGCTGTTCGCCTGCCAATAATGGCCGGGGAAACCATTCTCCACAGCGTTTACCGGCTGCTGGACCATGTAGGGTTGGATAAAGTGATCAGCAAAGCTCACAGTAAATTTTCCGTAAAAAAGAAGTATAAATATCGCGAAGTCGCCGGAATGACAGACACCCTTCGAACCCTTTCCCAAAATTACAAGATCGGCATCATCACATCCGGCGGATATCAAAGCACACAGGCTTTTCTCGAAAAATTTAACTTAAAGAAAACAGTGTCCTATGTCATTTCTGCGGAAGATTGTAAGTTTATCAAACCACATCCCATGCCTCTTATCAAAATCGCAGAGGCAGCGAACGTTTTGCCTGAAAATTGTATTATGGTCGGGGATACGATTTTCGACATTCTTTGCGCAAAACGAGCGGGAGCATATTCTGTAGCCGTAAAAACAGGTTTTGACACTGAAAGATTTTTGAAATTTCATAAGGCTGATTTCATTCTGGATTCTGTAAATGACCTTCCGGCGCTTTTAGCCTCTTGCCAACGCGATAAACTCAGCAAAACCGAAACCGGCAAAAATGATGAAAAATCGAAAGATTTGGTATAATAGATAGTGTAATTTTAAAATAATAATATCCTTCAACTTGGAGTAGGGTTTTGGCATTCAATCCACTGAATTGGCTTTTAGGTTTGTTCTCACTCGATATCGGGATCGATCTCGGGACTGCGAACACGTTGGTTTACGTTCGCGGAAAAGGGATCGTGATCAATGAGCCATCCTGGGTTGCTGTCGAAAAACGTACAAAACGACCGGTTGCCATCGGTATGCAGGCAAAAGAGATGGTTGGACGGACCCCGGCCAACCTGACAGTTGTCCGCCCGCTGCGTGATGGGGTTATTTCTGAATTCGAAATCACCCAAGCCATGCTGGGGTATTTTATCGGACGGGCACATCAGCAATCGATTGCCCCCTTTCCCCGGCCGCGGGTCGTGATCGGCATTCCCTGCGGCGCCACTGATGTTGAACGCAGAGCGGTTTATGATGCTGCCATGGCTGCCGGAGCACGGGAAATCTACCTGATCGAAGAGCCAAAAGCCACCGCGATCGGGATCGGTCTGCCCATCAATGAGATCCGGGGAACGATGGTGGTCGATATCGGCGGCGGTACAACAGAAGTGGCGATCCTTTCCCTGAATGAGATCGTGGTTTTCCGCTCTCTCCGTGTAGCCGGCGATGAACTTGAACAGGACATCATCACATACGTCAGAAACCGGTACAACCTTTATATCGGTGAACGGATGGCCGAACAAACCAAGATATCCATCGCATCCGCATTTCCGCTCCCGACGGAAAAAACGATGATCATCAGAGGCAGGAACCTTGTGACCGGCCTGCCTGAGGCCATTGAAGTCTCATCCGTTGAGATCCGCGAAGCCATTTCCGGATCCATTCAGGTCATGGTCGACACCATTAAAGACGCCATTGATGAAGCGCCGCCGGAACTGGCAGCGGACCTGATCGAGACAGGAATCTGCCTTTCAGGCGGTGGTGCCCAGATTCTCGGCATGGCTGACCGGCTGAATGATGAGCTGGGAATTCGTGTTTGGGTCGCAGATGATCCCATGACAAGTGTAGCCAGGGGTGCCGGAGCGATTCTCGAAAGCGAGGAATCTCTGGAACAATTCCGCGCAAGTGTTGACCGGTTCAGTAACCCTCGCTGACGGAAGGCCGTTATCACGCTGAATTATGCGTAAAAGATTAAATTTCCACAATTGGAAAAATTTTGTCCTGATTTTAATTGTCCTGGGCATTGCATTTTTCGCCCTGAGCGGTTACATGGCCAAAGCCATTGATCGTGTGTTATCTCCCGTCGTCCGGGTCCAATCCACGTTGATGGAGCGTTTGAATTTTATCATCAGCCTGTTCTCTGTTTCAGAAGATCAGGTGGCGCTCGTGGCAGAAAATGAGGAACTGAAAAATCAGGTCGCTGAATTGCAAAGCCGCATCATCCAGCTCCAGCAAAACCTGAACGAAGCGGATATTCTATACGCATTATTAGGATTCGCCAGAAGCAGCCCGGATGAACAATATATTCCGGCAAAAGTGATTGGAAAAGACCCCAGCCCCTTCCTGAAATACATCCTGATCGATCAGGGTAGTGACTTGGGAATTCGGGCCGGTATGCCGGTCGTTACAAACAAGGGACTTGTCGGTCGTATTGACGCAGTTACTGCCTCTGCCGCCAGGATCAGGCTGATCACAGATTCAACCTCGATGATCAACGCCATCGTTGTGGATGCGGACGCAGAATGTATGGTCCAGGGCTCCATCACGGGAGACATAACGATCGAAATGGTTTCCCAGGATGTAAAGCTGGAACCGGGCCAGATCGTTCAAACCTCAGGTTTGGGCGGGGATTTTCCGGCCGATTTCATCATTGGGCAGGTCCTCAACGTCAACCAGATCAACAATGAGGTCTTTCAATCCGCCTCGATCCTGCCCGCAGAAGATTTTAACTCATTACAGGCTGTGCTTGTGGTCTCAAATTTCTCACCGGCTAACACAGCTCCACTGGAATAAAAAAATGCTCGAAGTCATTACAGGATTTCTGATCCTCGCCGCAGCAGGATTTCTCCAGGTCGGTTTTTTCGGGAAGATCCGTCTTATGAACGGAACGTCCGATTTGATCATGCTGTGCATCGTTGCCTGGAGCATCAATGAACGGTCAAAATATTCCTGGATCCTTGTGATTGCCGGAGGACTGATCATGTCATATGTCAGTGCTATGCCGATGAACGGCTATTTATGGATGTACCTCACGATCTGGTTCATAATCCGGTTCATCAAAATGAGAGTGTGGCAAATGCCCCTGATGCTGATGCTGTTCGTCACGATCCTCAGCACACTACTTATTTCTGTCGGAACGCTTGCGCTGTTGTTTTTGCAAAACGCCTCGGTAAATTATATCGACGCATTCCGACAAATCATTATTCCGTCACTGGTGATGAACCTGCTGCTTTCAATACCAGTTTATGCTTTTTTGAATGACGTCATCAACACGATATATCTGAATGAGGAAAGTGAATGATCAGCGGACAAAATGAAAATAAATTAGCCGGTCGAAGCCCGAGACTGATCGGGTTTTTGATCGTTTTCTTTGGGGTCATGTTGTTTTATGTGTATCGTCTGTTTACGATCCAAATCATAGACGGTGATTACTACCTTGACCTTGCAGATGAGAACCGTATATCCATCGTACAGGAACAGACAAAACGGGGAATCATCTATGACCGGAACGGGATCGTGCTGGCACGCAACACCGCAACATATGACATCACCATCACCCCCGCAGATCTGCCTGAAGATGACGGTGACACACAGGAAGTGTATCGAAAGCTTTCCGAACTGATCGATATTCCGGTAAACAACGGAGAAATCAATGATGAAACCGTGCGTATGTACAGTGAATGCAATACAGATTTCGGGATTTCACAGGTTGTTTATATTGCCAGTTCGCTTTCTCCCTATAACGCAACCGGCATACGCTGCGATGTCAGCAAAGAGCTGGCGATGATCGTCCAGGAGAAGGCAGCGGAAATGCCCGGCGTCGGTGTCAGAATGAATTCGATTCGCGAATATCCAACCGGATACTCCACCGCTGAGATCGTCGGCTTTTTAGGCCCGATCCCGGAAATGATGCAGGACGAGATGAGGGAGAAAGGATTCCTGATCGAATCCGACCAATATGGCTATGCAGGCGTGGAATCTTCATTGCAGGATATCCTCTCCGGGAAGAACAGCCGCCGGGTCGTTGAAGTTGACGTCGGCGGACTACAGACCCGTGACCTGGAACCGCCTCGTGAGGCTGTTCCGGGATACAACATCATGCTGACGATCGATGTGAGGCTTCAAAATGTGATGCGGGCCGCAATGATAGACACAATGGATTTTTACAACCGGGTGAGTGTCACCGGCATCATCACCGAAGATGCAGCAGGTATCGCCATGAACCCGAAAACCGGGGAAGTTTTGGCCATGGTCAGCGAACCCTCCTATGAAAACAACCGCATGACCCGTTATATTCCGGCCTATTACTATCAACAGCTTTCT